>JAUYTA010000187.1 GCA_030695265.1 Bacteroidota bacterium | reverse complement strand
TAAATCAAAAGATACAAACCGGAGCTCAACCAGTTTCTGTTTCAAATAGCATCATGGTTCCTGCTGCAAAACCATGGAGTGCCGAAAATCCAAATTTATATCAGCTCCTGATTACGCTGAAAGATGAATCGGGTAAAACTTTCGAAGTTATTCGTCAGGATGTAGGTTTCAGAACAATTGAAATTAAAGATGCGCAGTTGCTGGTGAATGGCGTTGCTATTTATTTGAAAGGTGTAAACCTTCACGAGCACAACGACATTACCGGTCACTATCAGGACGAAGCAACCATGCTGAAGGATATCCTGCTGATGAAATCGCACAATATCAATGCTGTGCGTACTTCGCATTATCCACAACCCGAACGCTGGTACGAACTGTGTAACCAATACGGTTTGTTCCTGGTAAACGAAGCCAATGTAGAATCGCATGGAATGGGATACGGTGAAAAATCGCTGGCCAAGGATCCCGTTTGGAAAGATGCACACCTGTTCCGCACCCGCAACATGTTCGAACGCGATAAAAACCAACCTTCGGTAATTATCTGGTCGCTCGGAAACGAAGCCGGCAACGGTGTAAATTTCGATGCCACTTATGCTTACCTGAAATCTGTAGATTCTTCACGACCAGTTCAGTACGAACAGGCTCATGGCGGAGCAAATACAGATATTGTTTGCCCGATGTATGCCCGCATGAAAAACATGGAAGATTACGCCAAAGGCAAACCAACCAAACCATACATTCAATGTGAATATGCCCACGCAATGGGAAACAGCGTTGGAAACCTTCAGGATTACTGGGATTTAATTGAAAAATATCCTTCGTTACAGGGCGGTTTCATCTGGGACTGGGTCGATCAGGGAATCCTGACAAAAGATTCAGCCGAAAATGAATTCTGGGCCTACGGTGGCGATTTGGGTGGCGACACGCTGGCAACCGATGGAAATTTCTGCAACAACGGAATCATAAATCCTGACCGCACCATTAAACCAACTTTGCTTGAAGTAGGCAAAGTATATCAGCACATCGGATTTAAAGCGGTTAACCTGAACAATGGAGAAATCGAAATCCTGAATAAATATTCCTTTACCAACCTTTCTGAATTTACCTTTATTTGGGAAGTGGTTGCCGATGGTCAGATAATCAAATCAGGAGAAATTTCGGATTTGGATTTGGCTCCGAATACAAGTAAAAAAATTCAGCTGGATGCAAAAGTGGACGCACAACCGGCAACCGAATATTTCCTGAATATTTCAGCAAATCTAAAAACAGCCAAAGGTATTCTTACTGCCGGAACAAAACTGGCTTACGAACAATTCCAATTGCCTTTCCTGAAAAAAGCATTGGCTGTTTCAAAGAAAGAACTTCCGGCTTTAACTTCAAAAGAAGAAGGAAATATGTTCGTTGTTGAAGGAACCGGATTTAAAATAAACTTTAGCAAAGACGATGCTACCCTGAAAAATTATCAGGTGGATGGCAAAGAAATGCTGCTCGCCGGACCTGTGCCAAATTTCTGGAGAGCGCCAATCGATAATGACTTTGGAAACGGTCTTGACAGGCGTAGCCGTGTTTGGAGAAAAGCAGGTGAGCAGAAAACTGTAAAATCGGCCACCGTAAAACAAGTTGGAAACGAAGTAGTCGTCACTTTCAACTTCGACCTGAACAACGATAAAAACCAGGTGATTGCCAATTACAATTCGATTTACACTGTACTTGGAAACGGAGAAGTGATTGTAAACAACAGCTTTAAAATGACGAAAGATTCGCTTCCTGAAATCGTTCGTTTTGGGGTAAACTTAGTAATGCCGCGTGAATTCGATCAAATAAGCTGGCTGGGTCGCGGTCCTCACGAGTCCTACATCGATCGTTACACCAGTGCATTGGTTGGTCTGTATTCTGGTCCGGTTGCCGATCAGTATTTCGCCTACATCCGACCACAGGAAAACGGGAACAAAACAGATGTCCGCTGGATGAGTATAGCCAACAAAGAAGGCCTGGGACTACAGTTTATCGGTCTGCCATTGCTTTCAGTTAGCGCCCACCACCAGATTATGGAAGATTTTGAATCGCCTGCCCGTACCGATGGCCGCGTAAAAGAAGGTGAGAAAATGATCCGCCGTCATACAACCGATGTGGTGCCACGGAACCTGACCTCTATCAACATCGACTACAAACAAATGGGTGTTGGTGGCGACGACAGTTGGGGAGCCTGGACGCACGACCAATATCGCTTGAAAGAAAAAGCATACAATTACAGCTTCAGAATTTGCCCATTGAGGACGGGAGAAAAACCGGTTGAAAAAGCGAAGGTGAGCTACCAGTAAAAAGTCCGAAGTCCGAAGTCGGGAGACCGAAGACGGAAGTAAAAAAACTCAAAGCGGGAGGTTTCGAAAAAAGCTTCCCGCTTTTGTTTTATATTGAATTTTTATGGAGTTTTGCAAAACAACAAAATTTTAGAACCATGAAACAGATTGAAAAATTATCAGAAAACGAAAATTACACCGCTGTTAATCTTGGTAATCTGGATGAATTAATGGATTATAGTTTGATTCATCCGGTAAGGAAGACTTTGATTGAAGGTAAAGTATTCCTGAAAGATGCAACGTATGCAACAGGCACCGAAATCTCTTTTAACATGTTACCGCCTCGCACCGAGCAGCCTTACTTCCATATTCACCGAAAAAATGAAGAAACCTACATTATTTTAAAAGGGTTCGGATTTTATCAGGTGGATGAGGATTGTTTTGAAATAAAAGAGGGGAGTGTTATTCGTGTTGCACCAAAAGGGAAAAGGGGCATTCGGAATGATTCGGATGAAACCATGATTTATATGGTCATACAATCAAAAGAAAATTCTCTTGAGGAACACACTACTGCCGATGGGGAAAGGATTCCTGTTGAACCGAAATGGAGATAGTAATGTATGTAAGTCATAATGAATAAAGAAAGCGGGAGATTCCTCAGGGAGTTTCCCGTTTTTTATTTTTACAAACCACATAGGCACATAGAAAACAATAGAAAACCCCAAATTAAACCACGGATTACACAGATTTACACAGATTAATAAATTCCAAGTGACTATGTGATTCAACTCATTTTCAGCAATTAAAAAACGGCAAACTCTTCAACTGAAATTGCCGCTTTCATATTAACCAGAATTGGTCGACAAAAGCAGAACTTGAAACCTGAAACCTGGAACTTGAAACTCACCTATACCAGCCCGAATACATGCTGTTTGCTTTGGCGATGCGTTTAATTTCACCTTCAAGCAATTCAGGACTGATGTCTTTTATTTTTTTCGCGGGAATACCTGCGTATACAGAACCACTTTCAACGTGTGTACCTTTGCTGACCACCGATCCGGCTGCCACGATGCTGTTGCTTTCAATCACTGCATCGTCCAATATCACTGCATTCATACCAATCATCACATTGTCGTGAATGGTGCATCCGTGAACAATCGCCCCATGAGCAATAGTCACATTATTGCCAATATTGGTTGGCGACTTTTGATAGGTGGCATGAATCACAGCATTGTCCTGTACATTGCTGTTGTTTCCGATACGGATGTAATGAACATCTCCGCGAAGAACAGCTCCGAACCAGATGCTGCAATCATTTCCGATTTCCACATCGCCAATAATGACAGCGGTTTCGGCCAGAAAACAATTTTCTCCAAAAACCGGTGTTTTCCCTAAAAGTGGTTTAATAAGTGCCATTTTCTGAATCAATTAAAATTTGAACGACAAAGATAAGAAACAAGTTAAAAGAAATTTTAACCACGGATTATTAGGATTAACACAGATTAAAAAGCAAAAAAGCAATTGTTCCTGATGTCATTTGATTTACTTTCAGAAAAGACATAATAAAATTCACAAATCTATATATGTGTTAAAGTGGTTATAAATATTTGGCTATATCTGGTCAGCCGTGTAAAATAATGGTTATTTTTGAACCTTCTAAAAAAAAACAAGGCGTAAAATAATGGATTGAGGTTTATAATTTATTTCTTGTGACATCCCAAAAATTAAAAAACAAAGAGAAAACTGACCGATATTAAAACAAAATATATTCGAATGAAAAACACAAAAGTAATAGAACTCGAAGAAGTAGCCATTCGGTTTTCAGGTGATTCGGGCGATGGAATGCAGTTGACAGGCACCTTGTTTTCGGACACTTCTGCGCTACTGGGAAACGACATTTCGACTTTCCCTGATTATCCATCTGAAATCAGGGCTCCGCAGGGAACAGTGGGAGGAGTTTCAGGATTTCAGGTGCAATTGGGTACAAAAAAAGTAACAACCCCGGGTGATCTGGCCCATGTACTTGTTGCAATGAATCCGGCAGCCCTGAAGGCAAATGCCTTATTTTTAAACCCGGCCGCATCAATTATTTTTGACGTTGATTCCTTCAGCGGAAAGAATCTGGAAAAAGCTCAGTTTAAAACCGACGATCCGTTTACTGAGTTAAAACTCAACGATTATTCGTTGATTCCGGTTCCGATCACCAGCATGACCAAAGAAAGTCTGAAGGAACTGGAACTCGACAACAAGAGTATTTTACGTTGTAAAAACATGTTTGCCCTGGGTTTAATCTGCTGGATGTTCGATCGTCCGCTGGATTACATCGAAAAGTTTATTCAATCTAAATTCGGAAAGAAAAGTCCATTGATTGCTGAAGCAAACCTGATCGTTCTTCATGCCGGATACAACTACGGGATGAACCTTCAGCACATGACGCCACAATATATTGTGCATCCCGCCCCAATCGAAAAAGGTACTTACCGCAATATTAACGGGAACAATGCGACAGCATGGGGATTTATTGCCGCTGCCGAAAAAGCCGGGCTTGACCTTTTTATTGGCTCCTACCCTATTACTCCGGCCACCGATATTTTACAGGCTTTGGCCGAACGAAAAGACCTCGGCGTAAAATCATTTCAGGCTGAGGATGAGATCGCAGGGATTTGTACCACCATTGGAGCTGCCTTTGCCGGCGACCTGGCTGTTACTTCCACTTCAGGACCGGGTTTTGCACTGAAATCAGAAGCGCTGGGATTATCAGTAATGGCCGAATTGCCAATTGTCGTTGTCAATGTTCAACGTGGCGGACCATCAACCGGTTTACCAACCAAAACCGAACAATCTGACTTATTGCAAACCTTATACGGACGAAACGGCGAAAGTCCGGTGGTTGTATTGGCTGCCAGTACGCCTTCCGACTGTTTTTACTACGCTTTTCTTTCAGCTAAAATAGCCCTTGAACGCATGGTGCCGGTAGTACTTTTAACCGATGGTTTTTTAGGCAACGGCAGCGAACCATGGAGAGTTCCTTCAATGGACGAACTTCCGTCAATCACTCCGCGAAAAGCAAAGAATCCAGAATCATTTCGACCATATAACCGCGATCCGGAAACGCTTGCAAGAGATTGGGCCATCCCCGGAATGGAAGGCTTCGAGCACCGTATAGGTGGATTGGAGAAAAATGTAGCCGGTGCTGTAAGCCACGATCCGGATACTCACCAGTTAAACAGCGAAATAAGGGCTGCCAAAGTGGAAAAAGTAGTTACGATGATTCCTGATCTTGTAGTTGAAGGTGAACCTGAAGGTGATTTACTGGTAGTTGGCTGGGGCGGAACATACGGACACATGATAAGTTCGGTAGAGGCCATGCATAAAGCCGGAAAAAAAGTTAGCCTTGCACATTTTAACTACATTAAACCGCTACCAAAAAATTCAGGTGAAGTTTTCAGCAAGTTTAAAAAGATAGTTGTTTGCGAGTTGAACCTTGGACAATTTGCCAGTTACCTGCGCGATAAATTACCGCAATTCACCTATCACCAGGTAAACAAGATGAAAGGATTGCCTTTCTCTGTGCATGAATTAGTTGATAACTTTGAAAAATTACTGGAGGCTTAAACATGACAAAATTTAATTATACTGCCAAAGATTTCAAAAGCGCTGCCGAAGTTCGCTGGTGCCCTGGTTGCGGCGACTTTGCCATTATGAACGCGGTTCAAAAAACAATGGCCGATATGGACATCGATCACAAAGATTTTGCCATTATCTCCGGAATTGGCTGTTCTTCAAGGTTTCCATATTACATGAGCACGTATGGTTTTCATACCATTCACGGCCGGGCAGCAGCCATTGCTTCAGGCGTAAAATCGGCAAACCCTGATTTAACAGTTTGGGTAATGACCGGCGACGGCGATTCACTGGCAATTGGAGGAAACCATTTTATCCACCTGGTAAGGCGAAACATTAACCTGAACCTGGTACTTTTCAACAACAAAATATACGGCTTGACGAAAGGCCAGTATTCGCCAACCTCCGACCGGGGCAAGATTACCAAAACCTCTCCTTTCGGAACCATCGAAGATTCGTTTGCTCCCGGGCAATTGGTGTTGGGATCACGCGGTACTTTCTTTGCCCGTGCACTCGACAACAACATGAAACATACGCAGGAGGTATTGGTTGATGCAGCGCTTCATCAGGGCACTTCAATCGTTGAAGTATTGCAAAACTGTGTGATTTTCAATGACGGAATTCATGAATATATTTCTGATCCTAAATACCGGACCGAACGGCAATTGTTCCTGAAGAAAGGTCAGCCGATGATTTTCGGTGAACAGAACGACAAAGGTCTGATTCTGGAAAAAGGAAAACTGAAAGTGGTAAAAATCGGCGAAAACGGTATAACCCGCGAGGACATTCTGGTTCACGAACCATCGGAAGACAACCTGGGATTGCAGGTTGCACTGATCAACATGACGCTTCCTGAATTTCCGGTTGCGATGGGTGTCATCCGCAGTGTTGAAGCGCCGGTTTACGATCAGGAAATGAATAAACAGATCGAGGCCGTTCAGCAAAAAAGAAAAATAACCTGCATGGACGAACTCCTTCAGTCAGGAAATACCTGGACCGTTGAAGGCGAAAACTGCAGCGAACCGGTAAAGTTTTTTGACAACAAATGCTTTCAGTAAAGCATCTAATCTGAAGCAAAATATTTCTGAAGGCCGAATGGGATATCCCGTCCGGCCTTTTTAATTATTCTTTTCATATCAGGCTCAACTTTGATTCCTTTTCTTTGTTTCATTCCTGAACTTAATTTAAAAACCCTGTCATGATCATCGTTATTTCACCGGCCAAATCCCTTTACGATCACTCACCTATTCAGCTTGAAAAATACACAGCAGCTGATTTTTTGCCTGATGCAGAAAAAATAGTTTCAGTATTGAAAAAGAAAAAACCGGCACAATTGGCTGAATTGATGGGTATTTCTCCCAAACTTGCTGAATTAAACTTTCAGCGTTTTCAGGAATGGACATTGCCTTTTACTCCGGAAAATTCGTGGCAGGCAGTGTTGATGTTCAATGGCGACGTTTACCAGGGAATGAAAGCAGAAACATTTTCGGCTGAGGAATTTGAAATTGCTCAGCAAAAACTGAGAATACTTTCGGGAGTTTACGGACTACTGAAGCCGCTGGACCTGATTCAGCCCTATCGTTTGGAAATGGGAACAAATATTTCTGTTGCCCGAAAGAAAAACCTTTATGAGTTCTGGAAAACAAAGATTACCGCCAAACTGAATTTGGAACTGGCTCAAAACAAACAGTCAGTCTTGGTAAACCTGGCCTCAAACGAGTATTTCAGCGCAATTGACACGAAAAAGCTAAAAGCCCGTATCATTACTCCGGCATTTAAAGAGAATAAAGACGGTAAATATCAGATGGTTTCATTCTTTGCCAAAAGAGCCCGCGGATTGATGAGCCGTTTTGTCATTCAGAACAACATCTCCGATCCGGAGGAAATGAAAGCTTTTGATCTGGAAGGTTATTACTACAACAATCAACTTTCGAAGGAGGATAATTGGGTCTTTACGAGGTAGAAGGAGTTTCGGGTAGTGAATTGCGAATATGTCAGTAGTCATTTGTGGTCATTCAATTGTCATTTAGACATTCAATTCACAATATCCCGATGTCAAATACAATTAATGACACGAAGGAAATGACCAACAATGACAATTAATGACGTAAAACCAATGATATTCAATGACTAATAACAAGTCCCTGTTTTCAGATAATTTCGCACATAATCGTCAATGCCTTCTTCAAGGCTGAAAAATGGTTCGTTGTAACCGATGCTTTTCAGCTTCTGAATGTTTGCGCAGGTATAATACTGATATTTGCCCCGTAAATCTTCCGGAGTATCAACAAAACCAATCTTTTCGTCCTGCTTCATCGACTTAAAAACAGCTTCTGTCAGGCTCAGGTAAGTACGTGCTTCACCTGTACCCACATTATAAATTCCTGATTTTTTCCGCTGGTGCATGAAAAACAGGATCACTTTGGCCACATCTTCCACATAAATAAAATCCCGCGCTTGTTCTCCATCTTTAAAATCAGTATGATGCGAACGGAACAGATCCATTCTGCCTGTTTCTGAAATGGTATTGTACGCCTGAAATATGACAGATGCCATTCGGTCTTTGTGGTATTCATTCGGGCCAAATACATTGAAAAACTTCAACCCCGACCAAAAGAAAGGCTGTTTTTTCTGCTGTAGTACCCAGCAATCAAAATCATGTTTCGATTGTGCGTATAAGTTAAGTGGCTGCAATTCAGGAATAAGCGCATGATCGTCGTTGAAACCCAGTTGTCCGTCACCATAAGTTGATGCTGAAGAAGCATATACCAAGGGCAAACCATATTGAATGCAGGCGTTCCAAATCTTTTGGGAATATTCGAGATTAAGTTGCTGGTAAATTTGAGGTTCCTGACCAATGGTGTCGGTTCGAGCTCCCAGATGGATAATAATCTGAACGAATTTTTCGTGAATAGCTAACCAGTCAAAAAACTGATCACGGTCAACCATTTCGGTGTATGTCTTTGACTGATAATTGGATATCTTCAGTGGATCGTCGTATTTATCGACCATAACAATGTCTTTATAACCTTCCCTGTTGAGCTTCCCTACAACATAACTTCCTATAAAACCAGCTGCTCCGGTAACTACAATCATAAGCACTTTCCATTAAGGTGGGTCAGTTTCTGCGACATTGTTTTCATATTTACAAACTTCATATTTGGTATATTATTGTATTTAGAACATTGAAAAATTAACTTTTATTTACAATTTTAATCAATTCATTATAAGTTGCTGAATGACTTTTAATGACAGGAGGTAAATCTAAGGATATTCATAAAATAATTTTTGAAGACTACATGTAAGACTGAACATGTTACCTTTGTGGTTGCGTGAGCTGGACATTTTATTTACAGAAAGGATTTTAAAATGGAATTTACACTGAACGGAAAAGACGGTAGCTACC
Organism: Bacteroidota bacterium; assembly: GCA_030695265.1. Lineage (GTDB taxonomy): Bacteria > Bacteroidota > Bacteroidia > Bacteroidales > Prolixibacteraceae > Aquipluma. The sequence goes on along the minus strand of JAUYTA010000187.1, from coordinate 10,425 downwards.
GGAAGGTTGAAAAATATGATCCGGAGACAACTGAAAAATTAAGCGAACATTACAGGAATATCCTCGAACTACTGGGTGAAAACGCAGACCGGGAAGGCTTACAGCGGACACCCTCGCGCGTTGCCAAATCCATGCAATTCCTGCTTCAGGGCTACGAACAGGATCCGGAGGAAATTTTGAGATCGGCCATGTTTAAAGAAGATTACCGCCAGATGGTAATTGTTAAAGACATTGAAATTTATTCGATGTGCGAACATCATATGTTGCCTTTTATTGGCAAGGCGCATATCGGATACATTCCCAATGGTTACATAACCGGGCTCAGCAAAATTGCCCGCGTGGTTGATGCGTATGCCCGCCGGTTGCAGGTTCAGGAACGACTGACCACCCAAATAAAAGAATGCATTCAGAATACGCTAAATCCGCTGGGTGTAGCCGTTGTTATTGAAGCACAACATTTATGCATGCAAATGCGGGGTGTTCAGAAACAAAATTCAACCACAACCACTTCCGACTTTACCGGCGCTTTCGAACGGGTTGCTACGAGGGAAGAATTTATCCGGTTGATCAGAAACTAAAATTGCATGAAATTTAATATAGGTATTAACTAAACTTAACACTCTGATTTTTTTTATTCTCAGCATATTTTTACTTTTGACGCGAATGAAAGAGACAAAAAATATATTATTCCGGCTTCTATTTCTGATGACAGTACTTTTTTGCCCTGAGCCTGAAGTATATTCTGAATGCGATTTTCCAGCCTATAGTGTAGAACTTTCTGAAAAGATGAATTGTACTGACAATTTTGTAAGTTTAGATTCTGATGCTTTTGACGATGACCACATGAGTCAAACTTATGAAACATTTTGGATAGCCGAACGACTTTATTGCTTGCCTAATCCAAACAATCCGTTTCTTGGACATATATTTTCCTTTTCAAACTGGCACCCGCCGCAAAAGTCCTTCTTCAGGACTTAAAACCTTGAATCATACGAAATAAACAGCTAGCCTTGATATGCATCGGGCTATATATTTATTGAATGGCGTTGCTCTTCATACGTGGCAGTACTATACCAGTCTTGAAACTCCACAGATCTTACAGTATGATTTTCTAAACAAAAACAGTTCTGTTTAAACCGGAAAATCAACATCAAGCAAAGCAATAAATTATAATCATCAACCATTTACATTATGAAATTCGACGACTTTATTAATTATAACCGCAGAAATTCAGACAATTACAAAAATCGCAGCTTTCAGGATGAATACAGGGGCTCAATATACTCTGGAAATACCAATCGCGGGTACGACAGCAATGATAAAATCAGATTTATTCTTGAAAAAATACAGAATAATAAAAAACTGAAATTATTTTTAATAACTGCTGTCATTATACTGTTGGTAATTATTATAGCACTGATCCTGATTTTGTTGCCACTATTATTAAAACTATTTGATTACATCAACCAAAACGGGGTACAGGGTATTTTAAAATTCATAACCGAATTTTTGGACAAATTATGGAGGGGATCAGCATCCTAAAGAGATTATTGAACTCTGAATTTGAGATTTATGCTCAGTTAACAGGAAGTTTCTCACAAATTAATTAGATACTTAAAAAGTTGGATTATGGTTATTGATGGATATGTTTGGGCCGGGTTTATTGCTTTTGTAATATTATTATTGGCCATCGATTTGGGTATATTTCACCGTAAATCGCACGAAGTAAAAATTAAGGAAGCGCTTATTTGGAGCGCACTCTGGATATCACTCGCACTAATTTTCAATTATGGACTCTATGTTTTCATGGGAAAAGAAAAAGCCCTTGAATTCCTTGCAGGATATTTGATTGAGAAATCGCTAAGTGTTGATAATTTGTTTGTCTTTATTATGCTGTTTTCATACTTCAATGTGAATCCCGTTTATCAGCATAAAGTTCTGTTCTGGGGCATATTGGGAGCATTAATTATGCGTGCGGCCTTCATTTTTGCCGGTGTTGCGCTTATCACAAAATTTCATTGGATTATATACATTTTCGGGGCTTTCCTGATTTTAACCGGAATAAAAATGCTGATTCAAAAGGAAGGAGAAATTGCACCGGACAAAAATCCATTGGTCAGGTTGTTCAAAAAATTCTTCCCGGTTACCGAACAAATGCACGGAGATAAATTTTTCGTCAAACTAAATTCAAAAATTGTGGCCACTCCCCTGTTTGTAGTATTGCTCATCGTCGAATTTACCGACTTGATATTTGCTGTCGATTCGATACCCGCGATTTTGGCCATTTCGAACGATACATTTATCATTTTCACCTCCAATGTTTTTGCCATTTTAGGTCTGCGAGCCCTATACTTTGCCCTTGCCGGAATAACCAAATATTTTCACTACCTCAAATATGGTTTATCTGCCATTTTGGTTTTTGTAGGAGCAAAAATGGTGATTGCCGGTATTTACAAGACTCCAATTCTGTATTCCCTTTTAACTATTCTTGGGATACTATTTGTATCAATTTTGCTTTCAATACTATTTCCTCAAAAAGAAAAAACATTACAATTAATTAAAACATCTTAACATGAACTGTCCAATTTGCCATGTAGCCCTGGTCATAACAGACAAACAGTGCATCGAAATTGATTATTGCCCCAAATGTCGAGGAATTTGGCTCGATCGCGGAGAACTCGACAAGATCATTGAACGATCAACTCCTGAAGGCCAAAACCGGTTTTATGGCTCAAATCAACCATTCAACAATCACAACAACGACTATGATGATCATCGTCACAGCCAAGGTGGGTATTACAAACCGCACAAACAAAAGAACTGGTTATCAGACCTGTTCGATTAATTAATTAGTTAGTAAATTTTGAGGCTGTCTGAAAAGGCAGCCTCTTATTTTAAATATGTTCTACCTCAAAAACTGCAAACAAACCGGTGATTCATTTTGAACTTTTATGCCCGTATAATTAAGTTTTCCTGTAATTTCATCGACTTTAAAAACGGTGATATCGTTGCTTCGCTGGTTGGCAACAATTAAAAAACTACCGGTTGGATCAAGGGTAAAGTTACGCGGCCAGTTTCCCTCAACTGAAATGGTTTGAATCATTTCAAGTCTTCCATTCATCTGGTCGCGTTTGAAAACGGCAATGCTGTTGTGTCCGCGGTTCGAACCGTAAACAAAACGACCATCAGCCGACAGATGAATATCAGCACACCAGCTTTCTCCTGAAAAATCTTTCGGCAGGGTTTTAATTGTCTGAACTTCTTTCCATACTCCACCATATTTCATCAGAACTGTAATTGTGGAGCTTAGCTCGTTGATAACATAAATAAATTGTCCGTCAGGAGAAAAATCGAAATGACGCGGGCCGGAACCCGGCGCCAGTTTCACAAATGGTTGGGCATTGGGCGAAAGAGGTTTGTTGCCTGATCCAACCTGGTAAATTTTCAACTGGTCGATACCCAAATCGGCTGCATACAAAAGTTTTCCTGAAGGATCAAACCGGGCAGAATGGGCATGTGGTTCGGTTTGGCGACCCGGGAATGGCCCGCTTCCGGAATGTTGAACTGTTTGTACAATTTCCGACAAACTTCCATCAGGAAGCACATTGAAGTAGGAAAGATTTCCGCCGGAATAATTCGAGGTAACTACTTTTTTCCCATCAGGTGAAATAGTTACGTGACATGGATTTGCACCAAAGGTATGCACACGGTTGAGCAAACTTAAATGGCCTGTTTTTTCAATCCTGAAAGCAGAAACGCCTCCGCTGTGTTTCTCATCAAGATTATCGACCTCGCCAACCGAGTACAAATATTTTTTATCGGGCGAGATGGTAAGAAATGAAGGATTATTGCTGACTACAGGTATCTTCAGATCAACAAGTTTCCCTGTCCTATCATCGAACGAATACACAAAAATACCATCGGCCTGGCCTTTGGTGTAGGTTCCAACATACATGATGTGCCTTTTTGCCTGGGCAGGCATCCCAAAAATGGAAATGCCGAATACAAACAGCAGAATTAGTTTCATAGTATAATTTTTTTTGTGCTCCTGATTAACAAATTTGAAATTGCAATGTTTTATTAAAACGAATTCAAATTTATAAAATTATAGCTATGAAATTACGAAACATTTTTCTCTTCATGATGGTATTAATTGGATTATCAGTTAACTCCCAAACCCTCACCAAAATCTGGACGACTTCCGGAGGTCTCAAAACTCCTGAATCTGCTTTGTTTGATGAAAAAACAAACAATGTTTATGTGACCAATATTGATGGCGATGCATCGACAAAAGATGGGAATGGCTTTATTTCAATACTTGATTTAGACGGAAAAATAAAAAATTTAAAATGGGTTACCGGCTTGAATGCCCCAAAAGGTCAGGCTATTCACAAAGGCAATCTGTATGTAGCCGACATTGATGAACTTGTGGTAATCAGCATCAAAGACGGAAAAATAACCAGCAAAATCAAGCTTGAAAACGCAAAATTCCTGAACGACGTTACAGCTTCTGAAGGCGGAACTGTATTTGTTACCGACATGCGCGACAATAAAATTTATGTACTTGAAAATGGGAAATTAGTTCTTTGGCTCGAAGACAAGCTAATCGCCAATCCGAATGGTTTGTGGGCAGAAAAAGGAAAACTCTACATCGGAACCGGACAGCTTCTTCAGGCGGATATAAAAACAAAAGAAATAAAAGTACTGGTTGATAATTGCGGCGGCATTGACGGACTTGAAAAGATGGAGAACGGGGAATTTATTTATTCGAACTGGCCGGGTCGTATTTTTGTAACCAAAGGAACTGAGTCGATTAAATTATTGGATACTGTTGACAAAAAAAATACAGCCGATATTGATTATGTGCCCGGTAAAAAATTGGTATTGGTTCCCACTTTTTCAGGCAACAGTGTTGAAGCATACAAACTTAACCCATAAAAATCGCTATGGACAAACCTTTAATTGCGGCAAAAATGCCTGCACAGGTGACGCTTGAACCCGGACAATTTTTCTGGTGTGCTTGCGGAAGAAGTTCCAATCAGCCATTTTGCGATGGATCGCACCTGGGAACCAAATTTACACCGGTACTATTTAAAATTGCACAAAAGCAGGAGGTATGGCTTTGCCAGTGCAAAAACACAAAAAATCCACCATTTTGCGACGGAACACACAAGACGCTTTAATAAGCAGAAGTTATTTTCAGGAAAAGGATCCGGTCATAAAAAGATCGGATCCTTTTGCTTTATGTGCAGAAATATCTAATGAAATTATTCCTGGCAGTTTTTGACCTGCAAAAAAACCTAACTTTGTTAAAAACTGATTGCAAATGGAACTCCAGATAAAATTATCGCCTTTGCTTGTTTACAGTGCTGTTTGCGCTCTTCTTGTTTCTCTGTCGTTGATCGTATATTTGATTATCAGGATGAAGAAATCGGAGCATGAAAAACAGATACTTAAATCTAAGTATAAAGATATCAAAGAAAAATACGACCAAATAGAACTCGAAAATCTGGATTCAAGGCTAAATCCACACCTTTTCAAGAACATACTTAACTCCGTACAGTCACATGCCTACCAAACCTATTTTGCGCTGGATAAATTATCCAATGTGCTGGATTATATACTTTACGACAGCCGCAGTAAATTCGTCACTCCAAAGCAGGAAGTTGAATTTGCCCTCAATTTGATTGAAATCAATAAAATTAAACTCAGCCCGCTCTTCGATTTAAAAGTAAAATTAAAGATCAATGAAAATGAGCCGCTGTATCACCAACGTTTGCTGGCGCCTTTTATTTCTACTGATTTAATTGAAAATGCCTTCAAACATGCCGATCTGCAAAGCGGAGGTGCTTTCATTTCTGTCATCTTCGAGTTTAACGATAGCAATTTTAAGCTTACCGTTGCCAACAAAGTATCAGCAAAATCACCCATCAGTAAAGAAAAAAGTGGGTTTGGAATCGAAACGCTCGAACAACGCCTGAAGATCATTTACAACGATCATTTCAAGTTCGACCATTTTATTGAAGACAACGTATATATCGCTCACTTAAAAATTGAACTGCTTGAATACAAAGCTGAAATGCTTGCTGCTGGACGATGAATTGCCGGGGCTTTCGTACCTGAAATTGCTTTGTGAACAGATACCCGAACTGGAAGTGATCAGGGCTTTTAACGATCCGGATATATTTTTGAGAGAATTCTCCGGGCTGGAATTTGATCTGTGCATACTTGACATTGAAATGCCCGGAATCAGTGGCATACAGATAGCTGAAATACTCAAAGATAAACCGGTAATTTTCACCACTGCCTACAAAGACTATGCGACCAACGCTTTCGATCTGGATGCCATCGACTATGTAATAAAACCGGTAAAACCCGAACGACTTCAGCAAGCGGTAAACAAAGCCATAAACCGGATAAACTCCGTTAGCAAAATCAGGAAACACATCCGTTTAAATACCGACAAAGGAAACGTCCAGTTATTTTTCGACCAGTTGGTTTACATACACACCTCCGAAATCGACAGCCGCGACAAAACGGCCCTGTTGGAAAATGGCGCAGTCCTTCAATTGAAGAACATTACATTTGAGAAACTCATTTCCGTTTTGCCACCCGACCAGTTTTGCCGTGTCAACAAAAAAGAACTCATTTCATTGAACAAAGTATTATATTTTTCAAACAATCAGATTACCACCAACATTTTTCTCCAGTCAGAAAAGCCTTTGGTACTTACCCTGGGCGAAACTTACCGCGACGAATTCATAATTAAAACAAGCAGGTAGGTTGATTACAAAATTTGACCTTCTTATTACATTTCCGCTCCCTGCTTCCCAAAAGCCCAAGGTTCTTCAGGATTTTAAACTCATATTTGAATAGAAATACGATATCAATGGGTAATCATTTATTGTTTATAGTATGAAAACCAGAACAACTTATTCAGAATTTGACCTCAAAAAAGGAATTTGCAAATGTTGTGGAGAAAACTCGAACAAAATATTAATTGATGATGGTCGCTGCACGAATTGTGTCGAAGAAGAAAAATTCTTCGAGCAAATCATGCGAAATAAAACGAAAAAGAATGAATTACTCAAGTCTATTGGAAGTTTGGCCTTAATCAACCTGACAACCAACTGGATATAATTAATACAAATTGCACCCAACATGAAAAAATTTCGAAACGTCTTTTTCTACATCTGCGTTATCGGCAGTTTTTCGTTGCTTATCCATTGGATTGCACAACAAGGGAAAACGCTCGAATTTGGAAGGGACGTACACCTGCCCGAAGTAGGTGAAAGTCAGTGGCTGGAGTTTGTAAATTCGTTTTTGCATAACCTGTCACACCCGTTGGCCATACTTCTGGCTCAAATAACCGCCATAATAATAACGGCCCGAATACTTGGATGGGCCTGTAAAAAAATAGGTCAACCCACGGTTATTGGCGAAATTATTGCAGGCATTGTGCTGGGGCCATCGCTCCTTGGCATGTATTTCCCTGAATTCTTCAATTCATTATTTCCTGACCACTCAATGGGCAACCTCCAGTTTTTAAGTCAGATAGGGCTTATACTGTTTATGTTTATGGTGGGCATGGAACTCGATTTGAAGACACTAAAAAACAAAGCCCATGACGCAATCGTCATCAGTCATGCAAGCATTATTTTCCCATTTGCGCTTGGCATGGGCCTGGCGTATTTTATCTATCAAACTTTCGCCCCCTCAGGCGTACAATTTCTATCGTTTGGCTTATTCCTCGGCATTGCAATGAGCATAACCGCTTTCCCGGTACTGGCTCGCATCGTACACGAAAGGGGAATTCATAAAACAAGGTTGGGAGCCATCGTTATTACCTGTGCCGCAGCCGACGACATCAGCGCCTGGTGTTTGCTTGCCGCAGTAATCGCCATATCAAAAGCCGGTTCGTTTGTGAGTTCACTGTACACCATCGGTATTGCTGTTGGCTATGTTTTCCTGATGCTCAAATTGGTCAAACCATTTTTGAAACGGGTGGGTGATTTATACCCCTCGCGCGAAACGATGAGCAAGCAAATTGTCTCCATATTCTTCCTGACACTGATAGTTTCATCTTACACAACCGAAATTATCGGCATCCATGCGTTGTTTGGCGCATTTATGGCTGGCGTTATAATGCCCGAAAGCACCAAGTTCCGAAATATATTTATTGAAAAGGTCGAGGATGTAGCACTGGTGCTTTTACTCCCATTGTTTTTTGTTTTCACCGGACTACGCACTGAAATTGGATTGCTAAACGACCTTTATCTCTGGAAAATAACCGGACTGATCATCCTGGTCGCCATAGCCGGTAAGTTCATCGGAAGCGCTCTTGCAGCTAAATTTGTCGGGCAAAACTGGCGCGACAGCCTTACCATCGGCGCGCTGATGAATACCCGGGGACTAATGGAACTGGTGGTACTTAGCATTGGGTACGACCTTGGTATCCTCTCCCCTGAAATTTTTTCGATGATGGTCATTATGGCTTTGGTCACTACTTTCATGACAGGTCCTGCCCTGGACTTAATTAATCGAATATTCAGGAAAAAGCCAAGCCTGATCTCCGAACAGGTGAACCAACTCATAAAATACAAGATTATTTTATCTTTTGGTAATCCTGAAATGGGCAAATCGTTGTTACAGCTGGCCAATCGTTTAGTGAAAAAGCAAACGGAAAATGCTACGGTTACTGCGCTGCACTTATGCCCGAACAACTTGCTGCACCACTATAATCTGGAAGAGTATGAGAACGAGAGTTTTTCGCCTGTCATTCAGGAATCAAAATTACTGAATCAGAAAATTACGACCCTTTTTAAAGCCACCGATGACATTGACGCTGACATTGCAGAAATAACCAACAAAGGTGATTTTGACCTTCTGTTAATTGGCATCGGGCAATCGATTTTTGAGGGAACTCTTTTGGGCAGAATACTGGGATATACCACCAGCATCATTAACCCCGACCGCCTTATCCAGAAAGTTTCAGGAAAAGAAAAACTGTTTGGCAACTCTCCCTTCGACGACCGCACACAAAACATACTTTCAGGAAGCAAAGTCCCGGTCGGAATTTTGATAGACAAAAATTCCGGAGACTGGGACCAAATTATTGCTCCTATATTTTCAGGGAACGATGGTTTTCTGATTCAATACCTCCAACGCCTGATTAAAAATTCAGAAGCACAAATTACAGTGGCCGATCCGAAAGGGCTAACCAAAAGCCTCTCCGAAATAAAAGAAGCCATCAGGGCAATTGAACATGAAGCGCCCAACCATATTACCCTTGATCAGGTAAACGTGATTGATGAAACATTTATCCAAAAATTTCAGTTAATGATTGTATCTGCAGAAGGGTGGAAAACGCTCGTTGAATCACGAAGCAGTTGGCTCAGCGTGGCACCATCAATACTGATACTGCGGGATTGACAAACCTACGTTAATGTTAATAACCAAAACTCAACGCCATGATCTCTGTCATCATACCTACATTGAACGAAGAAGCTCATATCGCGGCGGTAGTGAACTTTGCCAAAAGTCAGCCAAATGTGAGCGAAGTAATTGTTGTTGATGACAAATCAATCGACCAGACTGTCCCTATCGCACGTGAAAACGGCGCGAAAGTGATCACCAGCACAAAACTTGGGAAGGGCACTTCGATGAAAGACGGGTTGCTTTATGCCGCCAACGAAATCGTTGTCTTTCTCGATGGAGACATTGACCCGTATCCGCCTGATACTATCGGATTACTGGCAGATCCTATCCTTCGGGGTGAGGCAGACTTTGTAAAATCTTCCTTCAGCCGGAATGCAGGCAGGGTTACCGAACTGGTGGCAAAACCACTTCTTAGCATTTTTTTTCCCGAATTACTTCAATACAAACAACCTTTGAGTGGAATGATTGCCGGAAAAAAATCGCTATTTCAGAAATTAGATTTCAGGGAAGATTATGGAGTGGACATTGGAATATTGATTGATATACACCTGATGAAAGTACGCATTAGTGATGTAGAAATCGGATACATCGAAAATAAAAGCAAGCCCTGGCAGGAACTCGGAAAAATGAGCAAAGAAGTGGCACAAGCCATTATTTTAAAAGGCACCTCGACAAAAAAGCCACCTTACATTGCAGATGAATCCAGTGCAAACAAGGAAATCCATTCGCAACTGGGATATGCACTAAAAGACCATCTCCGAAAGCTTAATAAACTGATAATCTTCGACATGGACGACACACTGCTACGTGGAAGGTTTATTAATGTCTGTGCCAACAAATTCGGATTCACCGGCAAACTGTTGGATATTCGTTCGTCGGAATCAGATGCTATCAGCCGTACCAAACAAATTGCAACATTCATGAAAGACAGGTCCCTAGCCGATTTGATTTCTGTTGCAGACAATATACCAATTGTGGACGGAACCA
>JAUYTA010000183.1 GCA_030695265.1 Bacteroidota bacterium | reverse complement strand
GAAGATGATCCGCGCAACCCTGCTACAATTGCAGATAATGTGGGTGATAACGTAGGTGATGTTGCCGGTATGGGCGCCGATTTATATGAATCCTATGTTGGTTCAATATTGGCAACCGCTGCATTGGGTGCATCGGCATTTATTCTCACTCCTGAAATGCAGACAAAAGCAATTTTTGCTCCAATGCTCATCGCTGCCGTTGGTATTTTCCTCTCTATTATCGGAATCTTTTTGGTAAAAACAGGTGAAAAAGCTGATATGAGACAATTGATGGCTGCCTTGAACCGCGGAGTAAACATCAGTTCATTGCTTACTGCTATCGCCACTTTTGGTATTCTTTATTACATTGGCCTTGAAAATTGGATGGGCATATCGTTCGCCGTAGTTTGCGGTTTGGTTGCCGGAATTATCATCGGTCAGGGAACCGAATATTACACTTCACACTCTTTCCGTCCAACGCAAAAAGTGGCCGAAAGTGCTGCAACAGGCCCTGCAACAGTTATTATTTCAGGATTAGGGCTGGGAATGATTTCTACCGCTATTCCGGTGGTAACCATTGGATTCGCTATTGTGATGTCATTCCTTTGCGCCATTGAATTTGATGTGAAAAACATGCTTACTGCCGGAAACCTGAGCATGGGATTGTATGGTATTGGAATTGCCGCTGTGGGTATGCTTTCCACTTTGGGAATTACATTGGCTACCGATGCTTATGGCCCGATTGCCGACAACGCTGGTGGAAATGCTGAAATGAGCGGATTGGGAGCAGAAGTTCGCAAACGTACCGATGCTTTGGATGCCTTGGGCAATACCACTGCTGCTACCGGAAAAGGATTCGCGATTGGTTCGGCTGCACTAACCGCTTTGGCCTTACTTGCTTCTTATATCGAAGAAATAAAAATGGGGCTTTTGCGATTAGGCCAAACCACTCTGGAATTTGCAAATGGTGATATCATTGAAACAAGTAAAGCATCATTTGTCGATTTTATGAATTACTATCAGGTGACACTGATGAACCCAAAAGTACTTATCGGTATGTTTTTGGGATCAATGATGGCCTTTGTGTTCTGTGGTCTGACCATGAATGCAGTGGGTCGTGCCGCCCAGCAAATGGTGGAGGAAGTTCGCCGTCAGTTCCGCGAAATCAAAGGTATTTTAGAAGGAACAGGAACGCCTGATTACGCTCGTTGCGTAGAAATTTCAACCAAAGGCGCTCAAAAGGAAATGATGTTCCCTTCACTTTTAGCCATTATCGTTCCTGTTGTTACCGGTGTAATATTTGGAGTTGCAGGTGTTATGGGTTTGCTCGTTGGAGGTTTGTCTGCAGGTTTTGTACTTGCTATTTTCATGGCCAATGCCGGTGGTGCATGGGACAATGCCAAAAAATACGTTGAAGAAGGTCATTTGGGCGGAAAAGGTTCAGATATTCACAAAGCCTGTGTTGTAGGGGACACTGTAGGCGACCCGTTTAAAGATACTTCCGGTCCTTCGCTCAATATCCTTATCAAGCTGATGAGCATGGTTTCTATTGTGATGGCTGGTTTGACAGTTGCCTTTAGTTTGTTGTAATATTAAGGCTGATAGGATTTTAAACAAATTCTGATCAATTTTTTTTGTAATAAAATACGAATAACCCTGTGGATTCTTCCCGGGGTTATTTTTTTTGCAACTTTACTGAACAAAATTGGCAGGCATTGAGTTTAAGTAATTAAATTGACAACACTAAAACCAAATATTATGGCAGATTTATCAACTACCTACATGGGCGTCAAATTAAAAAATCCTTTAATTTTAGGCGCCAGTAATCTTGTTACAAAACCCGAAGTAATTAAAGAACTCGAAGAAGCCGGAATCGCTGCAATTGTTTACAAATCGCTTTTTGAAGAACAGATCCAATTGGAAAGCCTTCAGTTTGATGAGGAATTGAACGAATATGACAACCGGAATTCAGAAATGGTGCATCTTTTTCCTGACATCCAACATGCAGGTCCGAAAGAGCACCTTTACAACCTTAAAAAGTTAAAAGAAAATACATCGGTTCCAGTTTTTGCCAGTTTAAATGCCATGTACGAGCCCAGTTGGGTCGAATATGCCAAGCTGCTTGAAGAAACCGGTGTCGATGGTCTTGAGTTAAACCTTTATGCTACTCCCGGTTATTTCGAAGTGGGCGCTTCTTCAATCGAAGACAAACAGTACCAGATTGTTAAAAGTGTCAAAAAAGCTGTGAAAATACCTGTAAGTGTAAAGTTAAGCCCATTTTATACCAATACCCTGAATTTTGTTAAAAAACTGGATGAAGCCGGTGTTGACGGCTTTGTAATGTTTAACCGGTTCTTTCAGCCCGAAATTGACATTGAAACTGAAAATTTTCACTTCCCGTGGGAATTGAGCCAGCCACGTGATCATCATTTGGCTTTACGGTATGCTGGTTTGCTGCATGGAAATATTGATGCAAGTATTTGTGCCAGCCGTGGTATTTATACTTCGGAAGATGTAATCAGGCTTATTCTGGCTGGTGCCGATGTCGTACAAATCGTTTCGGCAGTTTACAAAAAAGAATTGTCGTATGTAGCTATAATGATTGAAGAAATTCATACCTGGATGGACAATAAAGGCTATAAAAACCTGAACGATTTCCGCGGAAAATTATCCAGAAAGAACCTTAAAGATCCTTTCACATATCAACGCGCCCAGTATGTTGATATTCTGGCCAAATCAGAAGAAATATTCAAAAAATATCCGATGGTTTAATGAAGTTATACCAGTTCCACTGTCACTTTCTTGAAGAAACGGGTTTCGAGCAATCTTACAATTCGCCTGACAACCGACTTGCGGATTTCAAGTTCGACGGGCTGGTCTGGATCCTGGTGCGCCCAGTTGATGCGGGTTCCAACGATAATATGAATGTCGTCGTGTTGTGTCAGGAGCTTTACAACTTCTTCCGGCGGACTATCTTCCAGCCGCATGTCGGTGGTATAATTCTCCAGAATTTCCTCCACGCGTCCCAGGGTCAGAATCCCTTCGGTAACAATTTCGAACCCTTCCATTTTAGCTGCCGGGGGCAATGTTTTTTCCGAAAACCGATGCTGAATATCAATTTCCAGATCCAGCTCGCGGGCAATAATTTCAGCAGTTGTTCCACCGCAAATGATTTTCTTTCCCGGAAATTCCTGTATTTTCTTTACGAATTCGGCATCCTTTATTTTATAAAATGGAGGCCCGGTAATCAGCATAAACTGGCGGGGTTGTCTGAAATAAACAACTCCGCAACTGGCGTCATCGCTCATTTCGAACCCATCGTTCATTGAAGCCTGGTTCAGTATTTTACGGGCCAGTTTGGTTGCCGATATCTCATATTCGCGGGCAATCTGGCTTTCTGCAAATTTTTCAATGTTATCGAGTTCCCATCCCGCGGGGTAACGTTTACTTCCCAAACCTGACTGAACAATGCCATCGGTCATGAATATAATTCTGTCTTCGAGCATG
>JAUYTA010000165.1 GCA_030695265.1 Bacteroidota bacterium | reverse complement strand
CCACCTTTTATCTTGATGATTTTAACTCATCGGATCTGATTGTTTTCAGCATAATATCGCCTTTTATTTTAGCTGGCAAATCTGAGGTTCATTGTGACGGTTGCACAAAGGAAGAATATATCCACACCATTAAAGAAACAGTAAGTGCCATTCGCGAAGGTGATCTTTCTAAAGTGATTATTTCCAGAAAGATACCAGTCAAAAGACCTTCCAGATCACTTGCGGGCATATTTTTTCAATTACACGACCAAACACCCAATGCCTTCACTTACCTTGTAAATTTACCCGCTGCAGGAATTTGGATGGGAGCTACTCCTGAAGTGCTGATAAAATCGGATGGGAAGAATTTCGAGACTGTTTCGCTTGCCGGTACTCAGGTTCGGAAACAAGTCGCCGAAGAGTATTACTGGAGTACAAAAGACATTGAAGAACAGGCATTTGTTTCCCGGTACATGTTGGATGTTTTTTTCAATTTCGATATTCATCAATACAAAACTACTGGTCCTGAAACTTTGGAAAGTGGCAAAGTCGCACATTTGAAAACGTCTTTCTTTTTTCCGGCTGAAAAAATTGAAAACTGCCTCGGAAATTTTGTTGCCGAGTTGCACCCAACTCCTGCGGTTTGCGGATTGCCAAAAAATATGGCCGATGAATTTATCAGGGAAAAAGAAAAACACGACCGAAAATATTATACCGGATATTTGGGTTCCTGGAAACTGAACCAAAAAGTCAATCTTTTTGTAAATTTACGCTGCATGGAAATTACTGATGATGAATTCATTCTGTATGCCGGAGGCGGAATAACCTCCCGGTCAGTTCCTGAAAATGAATGGGAGGAAACCAACCAAAAAGCCAAAACCTTGCTTTCGGTAATTAATCCTGATTAAATGATGATTTCAGACAAAAAACATATCCAACAATTAGCCTCGCTGCTCCTGAAAAAAGGAATTACCGACATCGTGATTTCTCCTGGATCGCGCAATGCACCGATGATAAACACATTCACGGGTATTCCTGAATTTAACTGCCGTAATATTGTGGACGAACGCAGCGCCGCCTATTTTGCGCTTGGATTGGCATTGGCCAAACAGAAACCGGTAGTAATCGTCTGTACCTCCGGAACAGCAACATTGAATTACACACCAGCTGTTGCCGAAGCTTTTTATCAGAATATTCCATTGATTGTCATCACTGCCGACCGTCCGGATTACTGGATCGATCAGGCTGAAAGTCAATGTATTCGTCAGGAAAACATTTATCAGAATTTCACAAAAAAAGGGGTGAGTTTGTCTTTGGCCGAAACCGAAAAAGAACTTTGGTTTGCCGCACGACAAATTAACGAATGCCTGAATCTGGCTGTTTCCGGAAATCCGGCTCCGGTGCATATCAATATTCCACTTGAAGAACCATTGCACAAACTGGTTCAAGAAGATTTGCCTGAAGTAAAAGTGATTGAACTTACTGATATTCAATATAAAGTTACGGAAAGTGAATTAGTACGATTGGCTGAAACAGTCAGTCAATCGCAAAAAATAGTGATATTGGCCGGGCAACAGAACCCGAATCCTGCACTTGAAAACAGTTTGGCAAAATTTGTCGGAAAAACCGGCGCCGTAGTCTTGCACGAACATCTATCAAATTTATCTGATTCACAGTTTTGTGCCAGTATTGATTTGATGATGGCGGGTATTCTGGATGAAAACCGTGAATCGTACAAACCCGATTTGCTGATCAGTTTTGGCGGACAGTTCGTTTCCAAATCGCTCAAACAGTTTCTGCGGAAGAACAAACCGGCTGAACACTGGCATTTGAGTTTGGGCGGCGAACATTTCGACACCTATCAATCGTTGACCAAAGTTATAAAAGCGGATGCTGCTGACCTCTTTGACAAAGTTTCTGAACGCGTTCAGCCTAGCCACAAAACTTATCTGCAAAACTGGAAAAATAAGGAAACCCAAGTGAATCTACTTCGCGATAAATTTGTTGAAAGTGTCGAATTCAGTGACTTAAAAGCATTTGAAACAATCGGCCAGCACATTCCCGAAAATTCAGTCATTCATTTGGGCAACAGCTCACCAGTGCGTTATGCGCTGATTCACAACCGGGTTGAAAACGCGGCCTATTTCAGTAATCGCGGCACTGCCGGAATCGACGGTTGCCTTTCGACTGCCGTTGGTTTTGCCAGCGAATCGGATAAACTGAATACCATTATTCTGGGCGATTTGTCTTTCTTTTACGACTCGAATGCACTGTGGAACAAATACATCGGCTCAAATCTTCGCATCATCGTCATTCACAATGGTGGCGGAAACATTTTCAGCATGATCAAAGGTCCAACAGATTCTCCAGCTTTTACCGAACATTTCTTTGCTGAAAATACCCACAAAGCCGAAGTCCTGGCCAAAGCATTTGGATTGGATTATTTCAAAGCCGAAAACGAGGTTGAACTTGCATCGGCATTGGATGAGTTCTATTCTCCGGAACAACAAAAAGTTGCTTTGCTGGAGGTATTTACGGATGCAGAAGTGAATACAGTGGTTTTTCGGGAGTTGTTTAAGCAAATGAAATGAGAATTTTAAAATTCCAATTGCATGGATAAAATTATATTGATTCAGAATATCTGTGGATTATTGGTGGAAAGTAAACGGCAGGAATGCAATTATCTTGCTATGAAAAATTATCCTTTTATTGACAGTCCAATTAATAAAAGACAATATTCAAGATATCAAATGTGTAAAGTCTTTCTAAGAGATGGGTTCATTGATAGGTACTCTGGTGATAAGTTGATATTTCCTGGATTGATTAAAATATTGACTATTGAGTTTCCTGATGTCTTTAAATATCATAGAAACTGGAAGATGTCGGATACTCATATGATTTACTGGGAATTATTTCCGACAATTGACCATTTGGTTCCGATTACACGGGGTGGGCAAGATGAAGAATATAATTGGGTGACCACTTCTATGATTCGAAATTCAGCAAAGGCAAATTGGACCATAGAAGAAATTGGCTGGACATTATACGATAAGGGACAACTTGATATCTGGGATGGATTAGTAAATTATTTTATCGAATTGACTAATAAAAATCCAGATTACGAAAACGATAAGTACATTAAGAATTGGAAAAAGGGATTATTAAAAGCAATGAACGAATCTAAAAAACATTACACCCCATGACTACAACAAGACAATGGCAAACCATTCGTGAATACGAAGATATTTTCTTCGATTATTTCGACGGAATCGGGAAAATAACCATAAACCGCGAACGCTACCGCAATGCTTTCAGGCCAACAACAGTAAATGAAATTAGTGATGCACTTAAAATTTGCCGTGAAGATCAGCGCATCAATGTGGTGGTTTTAACCGGCGCAGGCGACAAAGCTTTTTGTGCCGGGGGCGACCAAACCGTGAAAGGCAAAGGTGGCTACATCGACAAAGACGGAATTCCACGCCTCAACATTCTTGAAGTTCAGAAGCAAATCCGATCGATGCCAAAGCCGGTGATTGCGATGGTGAACGGATTTGCCATTGGTGGCGGACACGTGTTGCACGTAGTTTGCGATATCAGCATTGCCAGCGAAAATGCCATCTTCGGACAGACCGGCCCCAAAGTCGGAAGTTTCGATGCCGGGTTGGGTTCATCTTATCTGGCCAGTATTGTCGGACAAAAGAAAGCCCGCGAAATCTGGTTCATGTGCCGCCAGTATTCGGCTGCCGAAGCGTTGGAAATGGGACTGGTGAACAAAGTAGTTCCGTTCGACCAACTGGAAGATGAAGTGGTTGCGTGGGCTCAGCAAATGCAGGAGCACAGTCCGCTGGCTTTGCGAATGCTGAAACTTGGATTGAACGCCGAACTCGACGGACAAATCGGTATTCAGGAATTTGCCGGAAACGCCACTTTACTGTATTACCTCACAGAAGAAGCACAGGAAGGGAAACAAGCATTCCTCGAAAAACGCAAACCTGACTTTAAAAAATATCCTAAATTCCCGTAGAACAAGCATTTCGTAATGTTACATTTTTGTAACTTACATTTTTGTAACTTACAAAAATGTTACTTAAATTTGGCATCAAAAAAAGATGGAAACTCCTTTTGTCTTTGGTAAATTAGCAGTCAGTCAAAATTTCACAAACAGGGAAAAAGAAAGACTGCAATTAAAA
Source organism: Bacteroidota bacterium (assembly GCA_030695265.1). Taxonomy (GTDB): domain Bacteria; phylum Bacteroidota; class Bacteroidia; order Bacteroidales; family Prolixibacteraceae; genus Aquipluma. Next base: position 481 of record JAUYTA010000165.1, on the reverse strand, counting down.
GGGAATTTTAATTCATTGGTAAATACCATACTTATTTCACCTCGCCGTTGGGGAAAATCATCCCTTGTTCAGATGGCTGCAAATGAGGCAATGGCATCTGACAAAGAATTGCATTTTTGTTTCCTTGATGTATTTAGCGTCAGAACTGAAGAGCAATTTTACCAGCATTTGGCAGTCGAAGTATTAAAGGCTTCAGCAACAAAAACGGAAATATTGCTCGACAATGCCGGTAGATTTTTGGGTAAATTTCTTCCGAAACTATCCTTCAGTCCCGACTCTCAAAACGAAATTTCACTAAGCCTGGACTGGAAAGAAGTAAACAGGCAGCCTGATGACATACTGAATATGGCTGAAAGATTAGCGATTGAAAAAGGGTGGAAACTAATCATCTGTATTGATGAGTTTCAAAATATATCAACATTTGAAGATCCGTTAGCATTTCAGAAAAAATTACGGTCACAATGGCAAAAACATCAGCATG
>JAUYTA010000117.1 GCA_030695265.1 Bacteroidota bacterium | reverse complement strand
GCCGAAGCTGTTGGCCCGATACTTCAGGGAATGGCTGCGCCGATAAACGACCTTTCAAGAGGCTGTTCTGTAATCGATATTGTGAACATGGTTGCCATTACTGCTAATCAGGCTGCTGCTCTTTTCGATTAATTAAAAAATATAATCATGGCAAGTGAAGTAATATACGAACCAATCGAAGAATTTGGTCTAATTAAGAAAGATAGAAGCAAAGCGCTTTTTTCAAAAATTGGCATCGTTGGATGTGGCCTTATCGGTCAGAATCTGGCCAGGGTTGCCAGTTTCTATGGAATGGAAGTTGTTTTTATTGAAGTCAGTGAAGAAAAAATCCTTGATTCGTACAAAAATATTGAGAAAGTACTTGATGAACGGATTGAGCACTGGGGAATAACTCCCGGAGAAAAACGTGCGATCATGTCCAGAATCAATGGAACCCTTGATTATAACGATCTGAAAGGGTGTGATTTTGTGATTGAAGCCATCCGTGCAGTTGATCGTGGAATAAAAATCAAGGAAAGAAAGCAAATTTTTCATCGGATAGAAGACGTGGTTGACGATGATTGTATCATTGCGACCAATTCAACCACCATTATAATTACCGAACTTTCGTCAGATTTGAAACACCGCGAACGTTGCGTAAGCCTGCATTTTTTCGTTTCATCGCAGGAAGCCCGAATTATGGAAGTGGTAAGAAGCTTATATACTTCGGATGAATCGTATCAGAAAGTCTGCAAATTTATTACACTGATTAACCGCAAGATCGTGCCTGTTGAAGAATCGCCGGGTTTGGTAAGCGTACGTTTATTTGTGGTGCTGCTGAACGAAGCCTGCGAAATTCTGATGGAAAACATATCGACCATCGATGATATTGACCAGACCATGAAAATTGGTTTTGGCATGAGGCTGGGGCCATTTGAAGTGGCGGATAAAATGGGATTGGAAAAAATTGTACGCTGGATGGACAATATTTATGATGAGTTTGGTGATAGACGTTACAAACCCAATCCATACCTCCGCAAACTGGTTCGGGCCAAGCATATGGGAATTGATGCGGGACAGGGTTTTTACAAGTACGATGAAAATGGGAAAAAAATTAACCCAGCCAATATAAATAGCTGATTTCTCCTAAAGTCGTTAAATAGTTAAAATTTCAAGAATGAAGATTCTGGTTTTAAATTGCGGAAGCAGTTCAATTAAATATCAGCTTTTCTCTATGACTGATAGGTCAGTTATTGCCAAGGGAGGCATTGAAAAACTGGGAATGAAGGGCAGCTTCATGAAGCATGTCCGTCAGGATGGTCAGGTGGTTGTTTTTGAAGGTGAGATAATGGACCACAAAATTGGTGTCGAATATATTTTGGGCGTGTTGACCAGCAAAAAACATGGTTGTCTGAAAAGCCTTCAGGAATTGGATGCCATTGGCCACAGGGTGGTGCATGGTGGCGAACATTTTAATGCGAGCGTTCTTTTAACCGAAGAAGTATTGGCAGAAGTTACCAAATGCATCGATATTGCGCCACTTCACAATCCGCCCAACCTTAAAGGAATCAGGGCAATGGAAGAATTGATTCCCGGAAGTCCGCAAGTGGGCGTTTTTGATACGGCTTTCCATCAAACCATGGAACCAAAAGCATACATGTACGGAATTCCTTACACACTCTATAAAAAATACGGAATTCGCAGATACGGTTTTCATGGAACCAGCCACAGGTATGTAAC
>JAUYTA010000113.1 GCA_030695265.1 Bacteroidota bacterium | reverse complement strand
AATGGAACAACGCTGGGCTCTGACAAAGGAATTGGAGTAGCTGCTGCAATGGCCGTGCTCGCATCTAAAGATCTGGTGCATGGACCGATTGAAGCATTGTTTACCGCTACCGAAGAAACCGGCATGGACGGAGCCAACAATCTGAAATCAGGAATCCTGAAAGGTGAAATCCTCATCAACATGGATTCAGAAGATGAAGGCGAATTGTATGTTGGTTGCGCCGGCGGCGAGGATGCCATCGTTCAGTTTAAATTTACAGAAGTTCCGGTTCCGGCCGATTCCATCAGTTTCCGACTGAATGTGACAGGGCTGAAAGGTGGTCACTCCGGTTTGGATATTCCATTGGGTCGCGGAAATGCCAACAAAATTTTCTTCCGTTTACTGAAGGAAACTCACAAAACATGTGGAGTACGTTTGGCCTCAATCAATGGCGGAAACCTGCGCAATGCAATTCCGCGTGAAGCGTTTGGAGTGATTACCGTTCCGTATGAAAAAGCGGACAAACTGGTTGGCCAAATTGCCGGACTTACCACCATCATCAAGCGCGAACTTTCAGCAACCGAGCCAACGCTTAAAATCGAACTTTCGAAAATCGAAATGCCAGCTTCACTCATAGATGAAAACACTCAGATCAATCTGACTCACGCCATTGTTGCCTGTCCAAACGGAGTAATCCGTATGAGCGACAGCATGCCGGGACTTGTTGAAACATCCACCAATCTGGCCATTGTAAAATCTGACAATGCTGCAAAAATCGTTGAAGTTTCATGTCTGATGCGCAGTTCGGTCGATACAGCAAGGGCAGAACTGGGTTCACGGATGGATTCTGTATTTACACTTGCAGGCGCCAACATCAAATTAAAAGGTGGTTATCCGGGATGGAAACCAAACATGGATTCGCCAATACTGAAAACCATGCAACAGGTTTACAATTCCAAATTCGGTCGCATTCCTGAAATTAAGGCCATTCATGCCGGATTGGAATGTGGAATATTGGGCGGAACCTATCCAAACTGGGACATGATTTCATTTGGTCCAACCATTCGTTTCCCGCACTCTCCGGATGAAAAAGTCAACATCGAATCGGTCAGCAAATTCTGGGACTTTCTGGTTGAAACACTAAAGAATATTCCGGCGAAATAGATCATAACCGGACAATAGAAAAAAATAATAGAACGCGGATTTACGCGGGTTCAGCGGATGGAAAGCGGATTTATATTCCAATAAATTGGAATGGATACAAAAAAAGAAAAATGGGATAATGGATGTTTGATATTTTATAAGCGTTTCTTTAAAAATCATCCCGACTTGTCGGGATTTTAATCAGCTTTAATCCGCTAGATCATATTTAATCCGCGTTCCATTGTTTTTTGTTCTGTATTAGTATTTCCTTATTATTTGTGGGTACACGGTAGCAACCAATAGGCAGGCGAGACAAAATTATAGATATTTGAAATTTGCCAAATGGCAATAAACCCGAAAGGTTGGTATGAGAATTCCAATCCTTCGGGTTTTTCATTTCTAAACCTGAGGGATGAACCGCTCAATACTATAGTGCTTTCAGAAACCATCAATACTGATGATGGAAATAATCCGTTTGTAAAAATAGCAAAACGCAATTTGCTGATTATAAATGACTAAAAAATCAATCTGATGCATTATTCAACAGTGTATATTAATTAATCACTTAACTTATATAATTGATTATCTTCCTCTTA
>JAUYTA010000109.1 GCA_030695265.1 Bacteroidota bacterium | reverse complement strand
TTATAGGTAGGCGTAAAACGATTACTCATGTTTGCTCCTACATTTATACCATAAGTGGATCGAATTGTTAAGTCTTTCATTGGTTCTATAACAATATACGCATTCCCATTGACCGAATGATGTTTATTATTATTCATGCCTTGCATTAAAACCATCTTGGCAATTGGGTTGGCACCAATTGGATCCCAGGGGATTCCGATAATATAGGTTCCATCCTCATTTTTCCCGTTAGGTTGAAAAGGATTTTCATTTAACAGATTGCGAACATTACTACCACCTTGATTACCTACGTTTATACCGTTTTGTGTATAATAGGCATAGGAAAGATTTTCACCTATTTTGAGCAATGTCCTGTTTTGAGAATTCTTTATTACATTGACCTCACTATTTATGTAGAAAGTGGATCGATTGTATTTTGGGTTAACCGGATTTCCTATTGTTCCTTCCTCCGTGAATTTGGAGAATCCGGTCGCATATATGGCTGTGCTACTCCCACCTCTGAGGTTGACAGAGTGACGTTGCGTGGGAGCGTTGTGAATTAAAGCTTCACCCAACCAATCGACACCCCGGTTTGTACCGTTTTCGAATGACTCCCAGTTGGGTACCAAACTTGCATAATTGAAAGGATTTAATCCTGAGTTCGCTGCCGCCTCGTTCATAATCTGGGTATATTCCTGGGCATTCAATGTCTTCAATGGTTTGTAAACATTCGAGAAACCAAAATATCCATCATATGTAAGGGTGGGTTTAGAATCCAATCCCTGTTTTGTGGTAATCAGTATAACACCATTTGCAGCACGCGCACCGTAGATAGCTGCTGAAGCCGCATCTTTCAAAACATCCATCGAAGCAATAGAAGAGGGGTCTAAGTCGTTGATTCCACTTCTGACTATCCCATCTACCACATAAAGAGGGCTAGAGTTACCTGTAGTTCCAACGCCACGAATGGTTACTTTATATCCTGATCCGGGTTGTCCTGATGTTTGCGTTATATCCACTCCGGGAGCACGACTTTGTAATGCACCCAAAGCATTAGCGGTATTCTGTTTTAGAATATCAGAACCTTTTATTTGAATTGTGGCACCTGTTACCAACTTCTTTTTTTGAACGCCATAACCAATAGCCACTACTTCATCGATACCAATGGCATCTTCTGTCATTGTAATAGTGAGTGTCGATTTTCCGGCAACAGAAACTTCCAGTGGTTTCATCCCAACAAAAGAAATCTGTATGATTGCCTCCTCAGGAATATTTGTCAGAGAGAAATTTCCATTGGCATCAGTAATCGTTCCGTTGGTGGTTCCTTTAATAACAATTGAAACACCCGGTAGCGGTCCACCTGATGAGTCGGTTATTTTTCCGGTAACTTTGGTGGTTTGCTGGCTGCTCAACACATCCAGGGTTTCTCCTGCTTTGTGAATAACAATCAGCTTGTTGTTTACTGTGTAAGTTAATCCTGAACCTTCTAAAATCCCATCCAGGATTTTGGTTACCAACTGATTATCAGCCGATATACTCATCCGTTTGTTCAAGTCAATTTGATTCGCGTTGAAGAAAAACGAGAAATTGGATTGTTTTTCAATCCGGTCCAGAATTTCCCCAACACTCAGGTTTTGACCAACAATTGTAAGTTTGGTGGTTTGAGAGTAGCTTGCCGCTGCAACATGCATCACGGCAACAAAAAGAAAAAGTGTTACTAATTTCATAATTTTCACAATTAGAGGGACATCAATACAGGACTGCCCCCTCGGTTGAATCCATTTTTTTTTCATAAATTTGAAATGTTTATACAATTAATAATTATTGATTGTTACCGAAGGCGAATTGTTGTGGCGACAATTCGTCTTCTTTTTTTATTTCTGTTTTAAAGGTTTATAAATAATCGTAAATTCCCTGAATGTATTTTTCCGGTAATCAATTGGAGATGTAAGCTTTAGAGCATCAAGCACCTGCCAGATAGTTTCCTGATTTTTAAACCGACCGGTATAGTTAAAATTCTGAAGGTCGGCATCTGAGTAATTGAGTTTAACATCGTACCAGCGTTCGAGCCGCTGAAGCAGGTCGGGAAAAGGAATATTCCTGAAAATAAATTCACCGTCTTTCCATGCTATTTCCGATTCGATGTCCGCATTTTCCAATGTATATTTTCGTGACTTTCTGTCAAGTTCAAATTTTTCATTCGGATCAACATTGAAGGTCTGATTGGTGCCATTCATTTTCAGTTCAATTTTACCTTCAACAAGCGCTGCACTCGAATTTTTATTTTCAGGATAGGCGCAAACATTGAACCGGGTGCCGGTAACTTTTACATCGAAGTCGGAAGTTTTTACCAGAAATGGATCTTTTTTGTCTGATTTAACCTCAAAAAAACCTTCTCCGGTTAAATGGACCACCCTGTTTCCTGATGAAAAATCAGAAGAATATTTCAGTTCACTTCCTGAATTCAGGCTGACCTCGGTACCATCGGCAAGCAAAACTTTTGAACGGGAACCAAGCGGAACCGAAAATACCTGAAAACTTTCGGGTTGGATGGTGCTTTTTTGAGGAATCAAAACAGAAATTGCCAATGCAATCATCAGAATTGCAGCAACAGCTGATGAATACCTGATCCACAGCATGTGGGATTTCCTTGTTTTTTCGTATTGATTTTTGTAAAAAATCGAAAGTTGTTCTTCTGTATTTTCTTTGGGTGATTTAGATGCATCCCAAATATCCTTAATGGAAAGATATTCCTTTTTGTTTTCCGGGGATGCCTCCATCCAGATTTTTAATTCCTGAAGTTCTGCTTCAGTGCAATTTCCGTTCAGAAAACGGGCAATCAGATTTTCTGTATATTCTCTATCGTTCATCCGGTTTTTAGCATTTAATACTATCAACACAACTGAAGGAGAAAAACTACGTCAGAAAAAATACAATTTTTTAATTTTTATTTCACATTGCAATCTAAACCGTTCATATACAACAAAATAAAAAATGATTTTTGCAACATCTTTTCTTTTAAAGTTGAAAGAGCCCTGAAAATACGGGTTTCAACTGTGCGTACCGGGATATTGAGTTTTTCTGCTATTTCGTGATTTTTTAATCCTTCGAAACGGCTAAGGAGAATTATTTCTTTGTAGATATCCGGTAATGAATCGATGGCATCGTTAATTTGTTTCAGATTTTCCTGCTCAATCAACGATCGTTCGCCCGACTGATAATGGACAGCCTCCATCTGTAAAATTTGTTGAGAAGTTTCGTTTTCGAACTTCTTTACAACTTTCAGGTGTTTCAAATAATTCAGGCAACTATTTTTTATTGCGCTGAAAAGGTATGCTTTCACAAATTCCTCTTCCTGCCTGTATTTTCCATTCTCCCAAATTGCAACAAATATGTTCTGAACAATATCAAG
>JAUYTA010000105.1 GCA_030695265.1 Bacteroidota bacterium | reverse complement strand
TACCCGGAGCGGGACTTGAACCCGCACAGCCAATGGCCACAGGATTTTAAGTCCTGCGTGTCTACCGATTCCACCATCCGGGCCTCCTTAAAAAGAGCGAGAAACGAGACTCGAACTCGCGACCCCGACCTTGGCAAGGTCGTGCTCTACCAACTGAGCTATTCTCGCAAAATTTGCTGTTCCTGATTTTCATTCTGAAACAACGATGCCTTTTTATATTTTCATGCAATCTGGTGGAAATTGCAGTATTTTTCTGGTTTGAACGTACTGTTTAGTGCTTTCTAAAACAGCGTTGCAAATATATACCTATTTTTTCTTTCTCCAAAAAAGGATTAAAACTTTACCTGTTTTCGGTACATTATTTTTTGAAAGGTCGATCCAATCCGGTAATCTTCTTAATATCGTTCAGCTTATTCAGCGCTTCGAGTGGCGTAAGCTGATTGATGTCCAGGTTCTTAATCTCGTCGCGAATTTGTTTCAACACCGGATCGTCGAGCTGGAAAAAACTCATCTGAAAGCCTTCCCGTTTCTCTGCCATACCCGCCAATGGCTTCGATAATCCTTCTTTTCGGTGCGTATCTTCCAGTTGAAGCAGAATTTCGTCGGCACGGTGAACCACTGAAGGCGGCATTCCGGCCATTCTTGCCACATGAATCCCGAAACTGTGGTTACTTCCGCCCGGCATCAGCTTCCGGAGAAAAATAACTTTATTGCCCACTTCTTTTACAGTTACATTGAAGTTTTTCACCCTGCCAAACGATTTTTCCATCTCGTTCAGTTCGTGATAATGGGTGGCAAACATGGTTTTCGCTTTCGCTTTCGGATGTTCGTGAATGTATTCAACAATCGACCAGGCAATCGAAATGCCGTCGTAGGTGGATGTTCCGCGTCCCAGCTCGTCGAGCAAAATCAGGCTGCGATCCGAAAGATTGTTCAGGATGCTGGCTGCTTCGTTCATCTCGACCATAAAAGTGGATTCTCCCAGCGAAATATTGTCGGACGCCCCTACCCTCGTGAATATTTTATCGACATAACCTATCTGAGCTGCATCTGCCGGAACAAAGCTGCCAATTTGCGCCATCAGCACAATAAGGGCTGTTTGCCGAAGCAAAGCCGACTTACCTGCCATGTTGGGTCCGGTAATAATGATCACCTGCTGATCGTCCTGATTCAGGGTCACATTGTTCGAAATGTACGATTCGCCCATCGGTAGCTGGTGCTCGATTACCGGATGGCGGCCACCTGTGATGATGATGTCTTTCGAATCGTTTATTTCAGGCCGGGAATATTTGAATTCGATGGCAGTGGTGGCAAATGACAACAGGCAGTCCAACTGCCCGACAATCGCGGCATTTAGCTGTATTGCCTGAATATATTCGGCCAAAGCAACCACCAGTTCATTGAACAGCCTGACTTCGATGGCCAGAATCTTTTCTTCGGCGCCCAGAATTTTCGATTCGTATTCTTTCAGTTCTTCCGTGATGTATCGTTCGGCTCCAACCAGTGTTTGTTTGCGGATCCACTCCGGCGGAACTTTGTCTTTGTGTGTATTCCTGACTTCAATGTAATAACCAAAAACATTGTTGAATGCGATTTTAAGGCTTGTAATCCCTGTCCTTTCAGATTCGCGTTCCTGCATTTTCGCGAGGTAATCTTTTCCTGAAAATGCCAGCAAACGCAATTCATCCAATTCAGGAGAAACACCCGCAGCAATTACACTGCCTTTGTTTACCAATGTTGGCGGATCGGGATGGATTTCCTTTTCGATTCGCTGACGAATGGATTCGCAGGGATTCAGCTGTTCGGCAAACCGCTGCAAATTGGGGCTGTCGGATTGTCCGCACATTTGTTTGATCGGAACAATTGCCTGAAGTGCATTTTTCAGCTGGACCACCTCGCGCGGGTTGATGCGAACAACGGCTACCTTTGAGATAATGCGTTCCAAATCGCCTACCTGACGAATGTGCTCTTCAAGATTTTCCTTCAGGCTTTCATCTTTTACCAGAAATTCCACCACATTCAGCCGGTTATTGATCGCTGCAATTTCTTTCAGTGGAAGGGCAATCCAGCGCTTCAGCAAACGTGCGCCCATCGGTGAGATGGTTTTGTCGATCACCTGAACAAGCGTTTTTGCACCTTCGTTGATCGAATTAAAAAGTTCGAGGTTG
>JAUYTA010000101.1 GCA_030695265.1 Bacteroidota bacterium | reverse complement strand
CTCGCAAAAAGCATACATCACCGATTTATATGCCCGGAAAATAACTATTATCGATCCTTCAACTTTCAGGATAACCGGTGAAATTCCGGTTAGCAATTCAAAATCAGAATTCAACCAGCATCCGACTGAAAAGATGATTCAGTATAAAAACCTGGTCTTTACAAATTGCTGGTCGTATGACAATAAAATACTTGTAATTGACACGAATACAGATCAATTGGTTGATTCAATTGAAGTATTTAAACAGCCAAATAGTTTGGTAATTGACAAGGATAACAAAATCTGGGTATTGACTGATGGCGGATTTGAGGGCAGTCCGTATGGCTACGAAAGACCCGGATTGTTAAAGATTGATGCCGAAACGCGCGAAATTGAGCGGACTTTCAGGTTTGCCTTGGGAGAACATCCGCTTAGTCTTTGTTTGAATGCCGGAAAAGATTCATTGTTGTTTCTGAACCGGCATGTATGGAAAATGGCTGCTTCGGATAAAAAACTTCCGGAACAACCATTTATAACTTCAGCAAACACCAATTTATATGGTGGTTTTTATAGTTTGGCCATCGACCCGTCGAATTCTGAAATCTATGTGGGCGATGCGATTGATCATGCTCAGAATGGGCTGGTCCGGCGATTTTCCACTTCAGGAAAACTGATTGATGAATTTAAAGTTGGAATTTCTCCCGGTGGATTTACCTTTAAACTGGAGTAAAAGACCGAAGACCGGAGACGGAAGTCCGAAGGCCAGCTCCCTGAGTAGCGAAGCGTATCGAAGCGTATCGAAGGAAGCAGTCGAAGGGCGCTCCCTGAGCGCGAAGCGGTCGAAGGGAGGGCGCCAACACCTTAAAAAATAGGTACTTCACGTTTAAATGTTTCATCCAGCGAAATGAAAGTTTCGGTGCTGGCAATACCACCAATTTTCTGAATTTTATCGCTGAGAATGTCTTTCAGGTGTTCATTGTCTTTGGCATATACTTTCGCAAAAATGGCGTACTGCCCGGTAGTGTAATGGCATTCAACAATTTCAGGAATAGTTTTTAGCTGTTCGGTTACCGTTGAGTACAAACTGCCTTTTTCGAGGAAAATGCCAATATAGGTGCAGGTTTTATAGTCAATCTTTTTTGGGTCGATGTGATAGCCTGAACCAACAATTACATCCAGTTCGATCATGCGGTTTACGCGCTGGTGAACCGCAGCTCTCGAAACGCCAACATCTGCTGCAACATCTTTAAACGGTATGCGCGCATTTTTTGAAATGATTTCCAGAATTCTCAGGTCTATATCGTCCAGTTGATGTCTTAACGTCATGGCAGATTTTTTAATGATTTAATTTATTTGATGGGTACCTGACGTTTAAATTCCATTTCAAGGGAGATAAAGGTCTCAGTTCTGGCAATTCCTTCAATTTCCTGTAAATCTTCGTCAATTAATTTTTTCAGGTGCTTGTTAGTCTTGGTCTGTACTTTAATAAAAATTGCATAAGAGCCTGTGGTATAGTGGCATTCAACTATCTCAGGAATTTTTACCAGTTCCTGAACAACAGTCTTGTGGTATTTTGCCTTTTCCAGGTAAATGCCCATGTAAGCGCAGGTGAAATAGCCAAGTTTTTGAGGGTTTACTAAAAATTCGCTTCCCGAAACGACTCCAAGGTTTAGCAAACGTTGAACGCGTTGATGAATTGCAGCTCCGGAAACTCCACATTCGCGGGCTACTTCAAGAAATGGAATTCTGGCGTTTTTAGTGATCAGTTTAAGGATCTTTTCGTCCAGATCATCAATGTTAGGCAGTGGCTCAATATGCAAGTCATTCATAATGTATGGTTATAACAGTCGTTTGTAAATTTGAAAGTCAAAGGTATAAAAAATGATTAAATTTTAAATATTCTTATAAAAAATCATCCTGTTTGTTAACATCTGAAAGCAAAACCGTTAAAATCGACATTGTATTAAATTTGGGATTTGAGGATTTTTTTCTGATTTGTGAATGAAAATCCCTGATTTTTTGCCGGAAAATTGCCGGATCTTTCTGCTGATAAACTTCCTGGT
>JAUYTA010000096.1 GCA_030695265.1 Bacteroidota bacterium | reverse complement strand
CCCGAATTATACCTAAGCCGGTATCTCACCCCGCGGTTCGACATTATGCTTAAAAATGATCTGGGACTTTTCAGGTCAGATTTAATAAATGATCTCGATTTAGCCAATCCGTTTCTTAATCTGAGGTTAAAACTTTCCAATGAAACCAGCAACTTCCGTCCGTACCTATTTGCCGGTCCTGGTTTTTTAGCCGATAACAATGAATCAGGAGTGAACTTTAACCTGGGATTGGGAGCTAAGTATTATTTCAATCCCAAAACTGCCTTTTATTTTGATGCCGGTTATATCAGCGGATTAGAAACAACCAGAGGTTTGGAAAAGGTAACAGATAACTTTTGGAAAGCCACCCTGGGAATGGAATTTGATTTTGGAAAAACAAAGGATTCTGACATGGATGGCGTTTCGGATAAAAAAGACAAATGCCCTGACACTCCTGCCGGCGTTGCGGTTGATGCAAATGGCTGCCCGCTAGATACTGATGGTGACGGTGTTCCTGATCATTTGGACGATTGTCCGACTATTGCAGGATTAACTTCGCTGAAAGGTTGTCCCGACAGGGATAAAGATGGCGTTGCTGACAAAGACGATGATTGTCCGGATGAATTCGGTTTAGCCAGCCTTAAAGGATGTCCCGATACTGATGGTGATGGAGTTGCCGACAAAGACGACAAATGTCCGGACACTCCAAAAGGCTGGAAAGTAGATGTTTCAGGTTGTCCGTTTGATACTGATAAAGATGGTTTGTTTGACGAAGAAGACGATTGCCCAACAGTTGCCGGACCAAAAGAAAATAAAGGTTGTCCGGTAAAGGTGGTTGAGAAAAAGGAGATAACAATTGACCAGATTGAAATTCAAAACATTCAGGCCACTCCTATTCATTTTTTATCTGATAAAAGTTACGTGACCGACTATTCAAAGGGAATTCTCGATAAACTGATCAAAACGCTGAACGAAAACAAAAACTTTAATGTCAATATCTTCGGTCATACCGACAGTCAGGGTTCTGATGGCTACAATATAAATCTGGCAAAAGAACGGATTGAATCAACAATCAAATACCTTGAATCAAAAGGTATTTCGGCCAATCGCATTATAAATCAAAAAGCTTTTGGAAAAGCAAACCCAATTGCCAGTAATAAAACTCCGGAAGGTCGTTTACAGAACCGCCGTGTTGAATTCGAAATTTTCAAGATGAAGTAAAAGCTAAAAAGTTCTAAGTTCCAGATTTCAAATTTCAAATTATATCAAGAGCCCTGTCTATTCAATTAGATAGGGCTTTTTCTTTTTAATCATTCATATACTGCCGAAAATCAAATATCTTTGTCGCTCAAATTTCAAAACAAAAAAACAATGTCAATTGAACTGATTATACGCAAACAGATCGTTGAAGCAATTGAAAAATGCTACCAGCAAAAAATAGAACCAAGCCTCGTACAATTACAAAATACAAGAAAAGAATTTGATGGTGACATTACGATAGTTGTCTTTCCATTTGTTCGGATATCGAAAAAATCTCCGGAACAAACTGCCTCCGAAATTGGCGATTATCTTCAGCAAAATGTCACCGAAGTTAGCTCGTACAATGTTGTTAAAGGCTTTTTGAATCTTGTCATTTCTGCTGATTATTGGAT
>JAUYTA010000075.1 GCA_030695265.1 Bacteroidota bacterium | reverse complement strand
CAGCAACGCCCATTTTTGTGGCATTCACCCGATCTTTGGCAGTTGGACTTCCGCCCCGCTGAATATGCCCCAAAATTGAAACACGCACATCCAGATCAGGATGTTCCCTTCTTACCTGTTCAGCAATTTTTATAGCTCCACCTGCTTCATCGCCTTCGGCAACCATTATGATTCCGCTGGTTTCCTTTTTCCGGTATCCTTTTTTGAGGAATTTCTGCAATTCAGTGTGTTGTTCATTCGACTCCGGAATTAAGATTACTTCTGCGCCACACGCAATTCCACTGGTTAACGCGAGCAAACCGGCCTCCCGACCCATTACTTCAACGAAAAAGATACGTCCGTGCGAGCGTGCCGTGTCCTTAATTTTATCAACAGCTTCAACAACCGTGTTCAATGCGGTGTCGTATCCGATGGTATAATCAGTTCCGTACAAATCATTGTCAATTGTTCCCGGAATACCTACAAACGAAATATCGTACTCCTGCGACAAAACCAATGCGCCAGTAAACGAACCATCGCCACCAATCACAACTACTGCATCAATTTCAGCTTTTTTCAATTGCTGATAGGCTTTTTCCCGGCCTTCAGGAGTTCTGAATTCGGCACTACGAGCTGTTTTCAGCATCGTTCCCCCGGTCTGAAGGATACCGCTTACATCTGTTGATTTTAAAGGAATAAAATCGCCTTCAATCATTCCCTGATAGCCGCGACGAATGCCTACAACCTTGAGTTTGTTTGCAATAGCAGCACGTGTCACAGCGCGAATGGCAGCATTCATTCCCGGCGCATCACCTCCTGAGGTAAAAACACCTATTTTTTGTAATTTTTTTCTCCTTGGGGAAGTTTCTTTCTGATTCTCATTCCGGATCATTGTCATATTTTTTTAGCTTTAAAAGAATGAAGCATAAAGTAAGATGAATTATTCCGAATAGTTCAAATATCAGTAGAGAACTATTGCAAGTTTAATGAAGTATTAAATTTCCCTGATCTTTCCGGCAACCTTTTCCATCAGCCATTGCGGTGTTGAGGTTGCTCCGCAAACGCCTACAGTTTCAATTCCTGAAAACCAATCAGCATGCAAATCTTCAGGAGA
>JAUYTA010000074.1 GCA_030695265.1 Bacteroidota bacterium | reverse complement strand
CACCCTCCACTTCTTGCAGAATTTTGAGGTTCGACTTATCGAGCAGTTTTTCAAATGGAATTCTGATCGAATTTTCAATCCGAAGTGAATGAGGAAGATTATCAACTCCAATATTAACTACCAACCATTTGCTTTTCAGCTGAAGGAGTTGATCCGGAGATAGCAGGTTGGCGTTATTTTGAGCAGTATCAAGCGCGGTTTTTATTTCCTGCTTAAAAATGTTTTGGTCTGAATTTCTGATAATTACCAAAATCAGCAGCACTACTATTACAAGGATGACAACCTTTAAATTTTTATATAAATTCATTTCATTTCTGATTTTTTTTTATGTTTATTCACAGCCTCCGTCGAGCATGGATTCTTTTAGCATTTTGGCATTGAAAAACCGGGTTTTTAAACTGTCGGGCAAGCTGTTTATTTGTGTGAAAGTTCTTCGGGCATTCAGTCTCGCTTCAAAACGGGCATTTTCAGCGGGAGTAATTTTTTCTCCTGAAAACTGACTGTTCATTACTGTTTTGAACCATTCGTTGAGGCCGCCTTTCATGATAAAATTATTCGGGTAACCCAAACCAGTGGCTATTGTCCATGCGTAGCTGGCTGTTTGGTCTGCATTTCCGTAGAAAATGTTTTTTACTTCTTTCTGATTTAAGGTTGGTTGCCACAGTGGATTTAAAAGATCGGAAAAAGGAATATTTAGAGAGCCGGGAATGTTGCTTTCGCGAAATTGTTTGGCGCTGCGGACATCTATAATTTGTACGGTACTGTCTTCATTGTTCATAAAACGAGCCACCTGATCCACCGAAAAGTAAATGTTTTCGGAACTTGATTTTGAAAGCAATTCTGTCGGTTTCAGTTGAAATGATTTTGCTGCATTGAAAGGCAAAAAGGCCAGGATTATTCCAATCCCAACGAGCAATACTGAATATTTTATTCGTGCATCCATCTTTATCGGTTTACAGATCAGTAGTAATTTCATTGCGGCTGAATTTTTTCTCGGCAAGTTCTGCCAGCCAGAATAAAGCTACGGCTGCAATGATTAAAATCAGCGTAAAAATTTCCGGCGATATTCCCATCCATTCGTCAATTCGCATCGGGCCTTTGTAATTTTCCATGGCAATGGTTTGGATGTACGGATAGGTTTCAGCAAAAAGGAAAGCGCCAACCATTCCGCCAATCAGGAAAATAAGCGCGTCAATTTTGCCGATGGAAAGTGCGCTGATTCCGGTTCCGGGGCAATATCCGCCCATAATAAAACCCGCACCCATAATGATTCCGCCAATGATGGTCGCATTCATATAATACGGGTTGACAAATACCAGTTTCAGGTTGAGCAGGCCAAAGAAACTAAGCAATTGCGAGCCAGCCAGTGCAACAATTGCCGCTGTGAAAAATACTTTGAGCACGGTGGTATCGTAACCGTAAAACATTCCGGCCAGTTTCCGGCTCGACGAAAATCCTGCTTGCTCCAGGGCAAACCCAAAACCGATCCCGATACAAAAAGCGATCATCAGATTTATCCACTCCGGAAATTCGGACAATATTGTTAGAGGTCCCATAGGTTGATTTATTATATCCATAAACTTCTGAAAAACCAGGCGAAAATATAGGCCGAGCCGAAAATAGCGATCATGGTTACGAAACCGGCTACCGAAAGAACCGCCATGCCCGAAAGCGCTGCGCCACTGGTGCAACCTCGCGCCAATTGTGCCCCGTAAACAAAAAATACACCTCCGAGGAATGCAAAAAGCAACCGCTTGTTATTCGATATTTTAGGTGATTTTTCAATTTTAAATTTCAAACGGTGGGAGAGGGCTCCTGAAATAAAACCTCCCAGAATCATCCCGAAGACTTCGAGCGCTAACCAGTTTTTCAGCGGGCTTTCACCATTTTCGAAATATTTGCTGTAATAAGCCGATTCCATTGCATGTTGTTTATCGACTGCCCCAACCAGTGCCACCACCGTGTATTTGATACCGCCGCTGGCGCCAAGACCACGT
Organism: Bacteroidota bacterium; assembly: GCA_030695265.1. Taxonomy (GTDB): domain Bacteria; phylum Bacteroidota; class Bacteroidia; order Bacteroidales; family Prolixibacteraceae; genus Aquipluma. The sequence continues at coordinate 1,763 of JAUYTA010000074.1, read as the reverse complement.
CCGGAGAGAAACATGGCCGCCAGCAGAACCAAGCCAAGCAGCACTCCTGCAAGGTACGGATTCATGTAATTCGTTTTGTTCATCATTTTTTTAGATGCGTGAAAGTTGCATCTAAGACAATTTACAGGCAATGATTGTTTTGTAAACGATAAAAGATCGATTGATTAAAATGTCTATGGGAAATGAGTATTTTTATGAAGTCTAATGTATTACTGACATTAGGTAAATTTACAGATATGCATTAAAATAATTATACATGACGAAAAAGCTTAGAATTTTATTTTTTTTCCTGCTAACATTCGTTTCATTCGGAAGATGTGCCGAAAAAGAACCTGTTCAGGATATAATCGATAAATCTACGTTTACCAATCCAGTTTGGGATGGCGCCGATCCTTGGATGATAAAACACGGCAAAGATTACATTTACTGTTTTTCGTTCAACAACTCAATCATTCTGTCAAAATCAGGAAAAATGACTGAAAAAGGGGTGACGAAAAACATTTGGACGGCTCCTGCAACTGGTTGGAACCGAGCTTGTGTTTGGGCTCCTGAAATTCATTTCATCAACGACCGCTGGTATGTTTATTATGCTGCAGGTGAATCCGGTCCGCCTTTCGTTCATCAGCGAACCGGCGTATTGCAATCGAAAACGGAAGATGTGTTTAGCGAATATGAAGACATGGGCGTTCTATACACCGGCGACAATCCCGCCGATCCTTCCAGCAATGTTTGGGCGATCGACATGACCATGCTCGAACACAAAGGCAAACTCTACTCCATCTGGTCGGGTTGGATCAAACAGGAAACAACCGATGCAACTCCGCAACATTTGTATATTTCTGAAATGGAAAATCCATACACGATGAAAGGTAAACGCATTAAACTTTCGTCACCGGTTGAAAGCTGGGAAACCGGTGGGCCGCTCAACCTGAACGAGGGCGCTCAAATCCTGAAAAACGGAGAAAAAGTGTTTGTGATCTATTCGTGCCGCGAATCTTGGCTGGTCGAATACCGGCAGGGAATGCTGCAATTGATCAATCCTGACGGAAATTTGCTCGATCCGGCAAACTGGAAGAAAACAGGCCCGGTTTTTCAGGGAAATGCAAGCGTTCATGGGGTTGGCCATTGTTCGTTTTTAAAATCACCTGATGAAACCGAGGACTGGATTATTTACCATTCAAAGAAAAGCACCAAACCAGGTTGGGAACGTGATGTTCGAATGCAGCCGTTTAAGTGGAACACCGATGGAACGCCTGATTTTGGCGAAGCGATTCCAGCCGGTCAGAAATTGAATCTTCCTTCAGGAGAAAAATAGTCTCACATTTTAAACCCACATAAATTTAAATCATGAAGAAAAACATCTTTTTATTAGCGATTGCCGGTTTGTTCCTTCTGGCTGCCTGCCAACAGAAACCCAAAGAAAAACAAGTAGTTTCAACACGCTGGAACGAAACACAAGCACAGCAGTGGAGCGCCGAAAACGGCTGGCTCCGCGGAAGTAATTTTAACCCGAGTACTGCCATTAACCAGTTGGAAACCTGGCAGGCTGAATCGTTCGATACGGAAACCATTGACAGGGAGCTGGGCTGGGCTGCCGAAATTGGGCTGAATGCAATGCGTGTGTATCTGCACCACGTAGCCTGGCAAGTTGATCAGCAAGGTTTTAAAAGCCGGATGAGCACTTACCTTGACATTGCCGAAAAACATGGAATCAAAACCATTTTCGTATTTTTCGACGACTGCTGGAATCCAACTTACGTTTC
>JAUYTA010000063.1 GCA_030695265.1 Bacteroidota bacterium | reverse complement strand
CAGTAATTGAGAAAGAAAGCGGTAAAGCGACCATCGGAAACGAAAATATCAACAAATACATTGCCTGGCATTCAGGAAAACTGGTTTTCGACAATACGCCGATGAGCGAAGTTGCCCAGTTACTTGAAAGATGGTATGGGATTGAAGTGACGGTTCAGGATCCGGAAATCATGAATTACCGGTTTACCACCACTTTCGAAAACGAATCCCTTTTCCAGGTCATCGAATTGCTTGGACTATCGTCACCAATCCGGATCGAATACATTCCGGCATCAATTACAAAAAAGAATCAGGTGCAAACGAAATCAAAAGTTCTAATCAGTAAAAAAAAGTAATTCTCTATTACAAAGAGAGGAAGTGCGCCAACACTTCCTCTCGGGTTACCCTTAACGGGCAGATAAATAAATGTTACTAAATTTAATCATTCAAATCTATGAAAAAAAAGATGAAAATCTGTTGTTCGGTTTTATCCGGGCACCGAAAAACCTTTAAGATTATGCGGGTTTCACTATTTCTTATCCTGATAAGCGCTTTTCAGGTCCTTGCAGGAGCCAGTTATTCACAAACAACACGCCTTTCGCTGAGCATGAAAAACTCAACGGTCAGAGAAGTGTTGGGACAGATTGAGGATCAGAGCAATTTTTATTTTCTGTACAACAATCAGTTAATCGACGTTGAAAGAAAAGTAAATGTTGAAGTAAAGAATGAAAAGATTGAAGTCATCCTGTCGAAGATTTTCGAAGCCGGGACGGTAAACACTTTAATCCGCGCTCGTCACATCATTATTACACCTGCTGACGGCGTTTCTTCTATTCAGCAGCAAAAAACAGTTTCAGGAAAAGTAACTGACAATTCAGGATTGGGATTGCCGGGGGTTGCAGTGGTTGTGAAAGGAACACAAACAGGAACGGTTACCAATGGCGAAGGTGATTTTTCACTTTCCGGTATTCCTGCAAATGCAACCTTGCAATTTTCTTTTATCGGAATGAAAAGTCAGGAAATTTTTGTGGGCAACAAAACCAACCTCTCTGTCACATTGGAAGTTGAAACCTTTGGCGTTGACGAAGTGGTGGTGACTGCTCTCGGTATCAGACGTTCTGAAAAAGCGCTGGGTTATGCTGTTCAGAAAGTATCGGGTGAAGTTTTAACCACGGTAAAAGGGATAGATGTTGCAACATCATTAACTGGTAAAGTTGCCGGGTTAATGGTAAAAAACAGCACAGAATTTACGGCAGAACCTTCCATCCAGATTCGTGGAGAAGAGCCATTGCTGGTAATTGACGGAGTTCCTTATGGAAACATGAGTCTTCGCGATGTTCCTTCTGATGACATTGAAAGCATTAGTGTACTGAAAGGTGCAACCGCTTCGGCACTTTATGGTTCGAGGGGTGCAAGTGGAGCAATTATGGTAACAACATTCCGTGGAAGTTCTAAAAAGGGATTGTCAGTTTCGGTAAACAGCAGCACCATGTTTACCGCCGGATATTTGGCCATTCCTGAATTGCAGTCAAAATATGGCAGGGCGCTTAAAACCAATACTGATGGAACATTGGAATATGTGCGATCGGGAGACGGTTCATGGGGAGCACCCATGGAAGGTCAAAGTGTGATTCAATGGGATCCGATCTCCAAGACGATGCAGGCAATGCCTTATAATTCAATAGGCAAAGACAATTTCAAAAATTATCTGGAACAGGGTTACATTTTAAACAACAATGTGAATCTTGTACAGCAAGGAGAATTGGGTAGTTTGCGTACTTCTGCTACCTGGGTTGAAAATAAAGGCCAGTATCCCAATTCAATTTTCGATAAAATAACTTACAGCATTGGCGGTGAAATGAAAATAAATAAATTTTCCTTGTCATCGAGCATGTCATACAATAAACAAACCTCGCCCAATACCGGATTTAGCGGATATACCGGCTACGACCCAATGTATGCCTTGCTGATATGGTCGGC
>JAUYTA010000051.1 GCA_030695265.1 Bacteroidota bacterium | reverse complement strand
TGCCCACGTAATATTTAATGGTCGAAATTAATCCAACTTTATAACCCAGTAGTGTAAATGTATTGTACAGAAGTGTTGCAATGGTGGTTTTTCCATTGGTTCCGGTAATTCCCACAACTTTCAGGTTGGCAGATGGATTGTCGTAAAAAGCAGCAGCTATTTTTCCGAAAGTTTTCTGCGAATCCTCAATTCGGGCCAGCACGGTTTCGTAAGGAAAATTTTCGGGCACCTCTTCGCAAACTACAGCAACAGCGCCCATTTCAATGGCTTTCGCTATAAATTGATGTCCGTCGGCATGAATGCCTTTTACCGCAACGAACAAATCACCCGCCTCCACTTTACGTGAATCGAATTGAATGTTGTTGATAGAAACAGACAGATCCCCTCTTGTTTCAAGCAACTCAATACCGTTCAGTATGTCATTTAAAAGTTTCATTGTTGTTGCTTTTTTTATTCTGTTTTTTTTGCATCCGCATTTTTCGCATCCAAGGCTTTTTGTGCAGCTACCTTTGCCTTCCATTTGTCAATAGCTTCCTGGCTTGGTTTTGGTTTTTCGGTCTTTCCCTCTGCTGCATTTTTCTTCTCCAGTTCTTTTTGCGCAGCAACTTTTGCCTTCCACTTATCGATGGCCTCCTGACTTGGTTTTGGTTTTTCCGCCGGACTTTTACTGGCATTTGGTTTTGCTTCTTCAACTTTCACCGAGTCTCCTTCCTGAACCAATCCCAATTGTTCTTTCTGAATGAAAATATTGGCTTTAATACTGTCCCTTTTCATGATTTCGAGTTTATCGAAGCCAAGTTCAAGAGAAATAGTTTCGCCATTAACAATAGGCATTCCCGGTTTTAAAGATTGACGGAATACACGACCGAACCCGTTTATATTGGTAGTCAGGCCTTCCTTTTCAAGAAGATAAACTGCATCGCTTGCGCCCATTCCAACCACATCAGGAACAGTACCCGGAGCGTCAGCTATTCCTTTTACAAATAGGGTCATTGTATCATTGGAAACAGCAACATACTCAGCAGTCATGTTTTGAGACTGGTTTTTCAGTCCCAACTCCTGTGTGAAAAGCAGAATATCATCTTTTAACCCGGGTTTTACAACTGGTATTTCATTGTAGGGTGGAATTGAATCGGCAGCAGGTTCCAGATACGAAGCATACACTTTATCGGCAATTCCCCTGAAAACCGGACCAGCTACCGAACCGCCATAAAATTTTCCTTTCGGGCCAACAATAACCACTATACAGGTAAATTCAGGTTTGTCGGCCGGAAAATAACCAACAAAAGAAGCCTGGTATTTTTTAACCCCGCCAGTTTTATATCCTCTGTTGTCGTCTGCTATTACTGCGGTACCGGTTTTTCCGGCTATGGTATAGTATGGGTTTTTTAGTATCCTGCCCGTTCCATGGGTGCAAACACCTTTAAGTAAGTCCTGAGCTTTTGTTAAAGTTGTTTTTGAACAAATTGAAGGATTGATTATTTCAGTATTAAACTTACGGACTGGCATCCCATTTTCCCTGATTTCTTCGATAAATTTGGGTTTTACCATTACCCCATTGTTTGCCACGGCATTGTAAAATGTAAGGGTTTGAATGGGCGTAATTTTTATTTCGTAACCATGAGAAATCCATGCAAGCGAAGGTCCCCACCAGCTTGCATCGGTCGGATATTTGATTTCGGGATTGGCTTCACCTAGAAATCCGAGCCCAAGTGGCTTATTTAATCCAAAACTGTAAATCCGGTCGATAAAATCTTTTTCCCGTCCTTCATAAAATTTGGTGATAATTTTTGCTGTTCCAATATTTGATGAAAGTTCGAAGATGCGTTTCATACTGATCATTCCATGCCCGCCTTTGCCGAAATCACTGTCGTACATAGTTTGCCGCTTGTATTCCCATTTTCCATTTGCAGTATCGAACATATCCATTGTATCCACATAGCCTTCTTCCATGGCTACCATCATCGACATTAGTTTAAAGGTCGATCCGGGTTCGCTGCAACCTGCATGGCCAAAAGCAAAATTGTATGTTTCGCCGTAGGTTCCATCTTTTTTGAGACCCATATTGGCGATCGCCTTTATGTTTCCGGTTTTTACTTCCATCACGATGGCAGTTCCCCATTCAGCCTGGCTGATTTCCATTTGTTTGCCTAAAGAAGATTGGGCGTAGTCCTGAAGGTTAACATTGATAGTAGTGATCACATCTTTTCCTTCTTTTGGCGCTATCAGCGGAGTATTTATCCAGCTTCCGGAGTAATTTCTTTTCAGCGCCATCCCATTTTGACCGGCCAGGTAATTTTCTGATAATCCTTCAACACCTGTATAACCAACATATCCGTGCATTCCGCCAAAAACACCCTTGTTTAAAACACCAATGGTTCGGCTTGCCAAATCGCCATGTGGCAAAATTCG
>JAUYTA010000050.1 GCA_030695265.1 Bacteroidota bacterium | reverse complement strand
GATGGAGAAAATACGGTTTGGCATGTGGAGAAAAGTTTCAGGTTCCAAATTTCAAGTTCCAGTGGCTAAAGTTGTCATTAAGTCATTGGTAGTCATTCAATAGTCATGTAAATCGTTTTTGGGGCAATGACACGAAGCAAGTGAGCATCTATTGACGTAAAACGAACTACTAAGGATGAGTGCATTTTGCGACTGATCATTGGTTATTGATCACTTATTTTGAGCTTCAATTTCAGCAAACATCGCTTTAAAGCAGTTGCTTGATGTGTTTACTCCTTGTTTCTCGTCGGTTTTGCGGCCATAAAATTCGTCCAAAAACTGTTCGGCGCCCGACCATACGGTCTGCATCATTCCCTGAAAACGGTCTTTCATTTCAGGAGTAACCGAAGCCCTGAACCTGAACATGTCCTGCGTTTGCTTCACTGCATTTTCGGGATTTCGCCATGGACAGGTTACTACGTTGAACCCTTTGGTGGCGAAATAAACGGCAGTTTGGTCGGGCCGTTCGTAGTGCCAGTCGCAAATCACCACATCTCTATAAATCAGGTCGATGGCGCGGTGGGTGTTGTTCATACTGGCTTCCCACATTCCCATTCCGGTGGTTTTTCCGTCGATCAGGCGATCGCCCCAAATCCACAGTTTCCGCTTTTTAAGTGCCAGATGATTGCGAGTCAGGTTCAATTCACCGGCAAACAATTCGGCTTTGTCGCGGCCCGAACAACGCGGACATTTGTCGTCGCCAATGTAAAATACTTCGTCCATTCCGGCGTGGAAAGCATTGGTTTCGAAAGCATCGCAAATTTCATCCATCAACTCAAAAACGATGGTGTGTACTTCGGGATGCAGTGGACAGTAACTTTTGCAATAGAGTCCGTCGGCATTGGGCCATTCGTATTTTTCGGGCATTTTAACATGTGGCGTTTCGTCGAATTGCGGATAAACTTCCAGCAGATTACCGGTTTTTCCAGCCCATGATTGATGGCCGAGCAGATTGACCTGCGGAATAATCTGAATCTGGTTTTTACGGCAAACATCTACCAGTTTTTTCACGTCAGCTTTCGAAAGTGCCTTTGGATCGCTCAATTCAGGATGGCTCTCGTACTGGTAATTGTAATCGACCCGCAAAATCAGCGTATTTACTTTTCTCGATGCCAGTTCATCGTTAATGAACTTCACAAAATCATCGACCCTGTCTGCGCCGGGAGCTGCAATGCAAAATCCCCTGACAGGCAGTTCATTTTTGGTAACGGTTTGCGAAAATGTTGTATTCAGGAAGAAAATAGAGATGAATACAATAAGGAAAGTGGTTAGTTTAGTCATAGTTTTCAGGTTTTTCAGGTTAAATAGTACAGGGGTTTAAGTTGGAGAAAATTCTGAAAAGATACAAGAACAACTGAAAGGTAACTGAAAACCATTTTAGTGTGTTTTGATTACCCAGTTGATAACAGTTGAACCACTTTTGACAGAAGCGGCCTTAAAACCATTTTGTTTCAGCATATCGATAATTGGCGCCGGAACGAAGGGTGTAATCAGTTCGTAGATTTCTCCTTCATTAAGTGTTTTAGTTTGTTCCAGAATCTGGTTCATCGGGCTGCCACCCGATTGGATGACCTCACAGGCATCGAAGCATAAAACAACTTTTGTTGCATCGAACCACTGTGGCGGCTCGCCCGAAAGATATTCAGAATCGGCGCCACCAAAGAGAGGTTCCTGTCCAACTTCCTTGCGCAGCCGGTTCACGAGTTCTTCAACTTTTATTCCCCCGATGGCCGCAGCCTGTTGTAACGCGGCAACTTTCGCGACTGTTCGCCGCAAAATAGGGTTTTTCAAACTGGCAAAAGCAGGCGAAATCTGTAACAATACCTCTTCCAACTGCGGAAAGTTGTCCAGCAGTTCGCCCACTTTTGTTTTTGGTGTAATTTCAATCATCCTTTATTTTTTTGAATAAGCAAGTAACCGTTGTTCTCCCTCCAACTGGCGAAGGTGCGTTAAATCCTGCGTAAACTCTATGGTTCCAAGGTATTCGCCTTCCTTGCCGCGAAGTGCAAAATATTCGATGTAAATAAATCTTCCCTGCATGTTAATCCAGAAAGCGGCGCTGGTTTCCTTCCCGCTTTTAAAATCTTCGAG
>JAUYTA010000047.1 GCA_030695265.1 Bacteroidota bacterium | reverse complement strand
CAAACTCGGCAAACTGTGTCTGGCGGAAAAGGGATCCTTTAAAGCCGTCGAGCCACTTCATCAGGAGCGAAAGTTTCACATCGTCGTCTTTTTCAGCGACAATAATTTAGTTGAAAAGCAATACTTAATTAAAAGTTGAGGCCACTTCAGCAACAAAAGTTACATACCTGGCCGTTGGGAGCGGCTGGGTTTTATTTGAGAAATAGCTGTGCATGGTGTGACCGAGTTCGTGTGTCAGGGTACTGACATCGTTGTAAAGGTCGTTGTAGTTGAGCAAAATATAGGGGTGTCCGTCGTAATCGGCTCCGTTTGAATAAGCGCCCGACTGTTTTCCGGGAGTTGGATAAACATCAATCCAGCGTTCGTCGATGGCTTTTTTCACCGTCGATACATATTCGGTTCCCATTGGTTTCAGCGATTCGAGAATAATTTTCGAAGCATCTTCGTAACTGTATTTCAAGTCAACATCTTTTACAACAGGTGCATACAAATCGAGGTATTTCAGTGTATCCACTTCCATCATACGTTTTTTAATTTTCAGGTAGCGGTGAAAAGCGGGCAGGCTTTCGTTAACATTTTTAACCAGCGAATGATAAATTTCAACCGGAATATTGTTTGGATAAAGCGTGGCTTCCAGAGACGAATCGTAGTGGCGGGCCCTGGCGCGGAATATATCGGCTTTTACGTTTCCATAAAGCATTTCTCCATAACTTGCCTTGAATTTCGCCTGGTTTTCCCAGTATGCCCTGAACACAATTTCTCGATCGTTGCGGTTGGCCGATGCCCGATACTGGCTGTATTCGGAGCTGCCAATGGTAATTTTTTCGCCATTCGACAAAGTTACCTCGGGTTTGGGCATTTCTGCATTCGAGAACGTGTTGAAAACCGATGATGGAACTCCTGAAACCATGCGCGAAAGCGCCATAATCCGCTCTTCCTCTTCGCTCAAAGTGTGTTTTTTTGTGCGGAACATGTTTTCCAAACCCATGCGGTAATCCTGAAGTTTTGGCTCATTTTTAATAAATCCGTCAATCGTTTCCCAATCGGCAGTCAGAATTTCAGGCTCAATAAATGCTGCCTTGGCGCCAAATTTTGTAAACAATTGCTGAAGCTCCTGTTTCATCCCGGTATATTTCATGTTTCGGGTGTCGAGGTCCGAATTCATCGAAGCATAAATGAACAGTTTTGTTGCTTCTTTTGACAGCGTTGTATTGTATTGTAGCGCTTTAAGCAAATTTGCACCAGACTTTGTCAAAGTTCCCTTGAATGTTTCAACTTCATCCAGTTTCGGGGTTAAAGCATTCAAGGCAGTACGCCAGGCTTCATCAGATGCGAAAAGGTCGGTTAAATTCCATTTGTAATTTGCAGGAATTTCTTCACGTGTTTTTTGGCTGTAACTAGTTGTTCCAATAATCAGCATTGTCATAGCCAGCAAAATAGCTTTTGTTTTTAGTGAAAAATGTTTCATATTTCTGAAATGTTTGGTTTCTAAATGAATGGGTATTTGCTGTTTTTTTAATTTGATTGTCCGCATACTTAGCTAATTGGTTTTTTGTAGCAGTCAATTGTCGTCATTAATAGTCATTAAGTAGTCAGTCCAAGACAACTTAATGACCACCAAATGACAATTTAATGACTTTTAATGACATTAGGTAAATTTAAGGATATTCATTTTTCTTGAATAATTAATCTGCAACAAACTGCTCTTGCCCAATGTTCAATGCTGAAAAGTTGAAATGGCTTTGATTTCAAACGATGGTTAGGCCACATCCTGACCGCGCTAAAGAACAAAAAAGCCGAATAAAAATCCTGCCACAACTGATCCAACAAGGATAAGTGTATTATTACCTCTGTCTTTTGAAACGCGATTTTTAACATCTTCCGAATTATAAATCTCATCACTTTGAGCCTTGAATTCCGGATTTGAATAGCTGTAAAAATCAGCTTTGCAGCGATAGCAACTACTCCATAAATTAACCCTGGGTTCTTCGGTAATGACCATTCCTTAATCCTCTTTTTTAATAACGCTGTATCTAAAAGCACCTCCTACTGTTATTGTTTTCTCTATGCTTTTAAATTCATCAAAGCATCGATAAACTGCATCCCTTATGGCTTTTTCAAATAATAAATTTATTTCATATTTAATTGACCCCACTGGTTTGTGTTCGTAGGAAGATGATGAAGTGCCAAAATCCAACAATTTATCATTCTCGTCAAATATTGCTATACTCATTTCAACAAGTACAAATTCCCTTAGTTTAAAGATGGTTCTTGTTGCTCTTTTAGCTGTATTTACAATATAGCATTTTACTTTTAAGCTTTTCCCGGAATTTGTAAAATACGAGCGAACTTTCCTCTCAAGAAGTTCTTTGTTCTTATTTGTTAAAGCCGGATGAGCAATTATATCATAATTGGAAAATTGAGATTTAGGAATTTCAATATCTTTAAGTAAGTCTTTCTGTCTGAGGTCAATGACATCAATATTAGTTATTTTTCCTGCGATTTGAATTCCATGAAGTTCCTGGTCATAATAAAGGAAATTATAAAATTTTTCTGAACAACCTGATAAAAAAAGTGCGGTGATAATAAGGAGAATGGATAATTTTGTATTCATAAGTGTGCCGTAGTTTAATAAGTTATGGGTTTAGATTTCTGATCATCATAGGCTTTAAAGCGAAGTAGGCCCATGATTGGTGGTTTTTTAGCAGTGAATTGTTTAAAGGTGAAAATTATATTTAGTTAGTTGATCTTTAGCTTTTAGACTAAATGCGATTTCGGACTTTCTGAAGATAATCCTTAAGCACAACGCCAAATCAAATACAGCGAACCTTTGTTTGTATATGTCTGCAACTGAAATTGACATATAGTTTTATTAACGACAAGCTTTTATTCATCTCCAAAATAATCATTATCAATTCGCTTAATCTCAAAAGTATTGACTGTCGAAACAGCGAGATTGTGGTCAATCATTAATTCGGCTAATTGCTCCCCGTCAATCAATACTATTTTAGTTTCATTGCGTGGTTGATAGTCTCGTGCTTCATTTGTATATCGTGAAGTCGTAATGAAAAACTCCTTTTTTTGCTCCTTGTCCGGCTAAAGCACCAACAAATTTTTGAATTTCGGGTCTGCCGACAACATTTTCCCATCTTTTTGCTTGAATATAAATTACATCAAGTCCTAATTTATCTTCTTTGATAATTCCATCAATTCCTTCATCTCCAGATCGTCCAATTGAACGTCCTGCGTCTTTAATAGAACCACCATAACCCATTTTTACCAGCAATTCGACAACTAACGTCTCAAAGAATGATGGAGTACTGCTCTTAATTTTGAAAAGTAATTCTTGAGCAAGACTCTTCCTAATTGCTAAATAACTATTTTCAATAATCTCTTCAGGTGTTGCAGATATTTGCAAATTATCAGTTAAGGAAGAAGAATCCTCATCACGTGTCCGACCAGTCCTTTCCTGGTATGCCGGAATTGTTTTCAAAACCTTCAGGTTAATTTCCACGGGATTTGTGTCGAGAAGTCGTTTACCAGCTTCTGTAATCCGAAATGAACTTCTTTTCGTATTTTCGAGCAGTCCAGCCATTTTGAAATGTGATTTAGCCCAAGCAACTCGATTTGGAAATGTCTTGGAAGCTCCACTGGGGAGAAATTCGTCTAATTCTTCGTCTGTCAAGTTGAAATATGCCGCCAATTTTTGGTTTGTCTCAATAGTTGTATGTTCTTCTTCGTCAGAGAGAATTTTTAAGAACGGAAGCATAATTGATTGAAAGTCAGGTATCATGTTTGTATCATTTTTATTGATTTTAGCTTTGCATTAACATACTAATTCTGGATATTCATCCAAAATCGACTGTGTAGGTCTAATGTCCATCAAATCCTAAATCTACGAACATTTTCTATATGTTCACCTCCCAAAATCCGTCTCTTTTCCAATACTTATCAACAACTTGTTATACCAAAGTGATTTATAGATTAATCCAAAGTTATTGCGGTAGAATGCCGATGGATAGAAATGTTAGGCCAATTGAGTGAGCGATAATTGGACTATTACATTTCTCCAATCGGTATTAAATATCCAATCCCAATCATGCTTGCCATATCGCAGATATGCTTACTTTTAGTTTTTCAATTTTAAACGCACAGATTTTCGCCACCAAGACACAAAACCACGAAGAAAACTCGAAATCCGGTTTTTAATCTGTGTTTATCAGTGTAATCTGTGGTAAATTCGCATTCTATGTCGCAACTCAAAGTATATAAAGCATCAGCAGGCTCCGGGAAAACTTTCCGGCTGGCCATCGAATACATGAAACTGGCCCTGACCAATGATACCAACTACCGGCACATTCTGGCGGTAACCTTCACCAACAAAGCCACTGCCGAAATGAAATCGCGCATCATCGGCGAACTTTTCAAGTTGGCGAAGGGAAACGATTCGGTTTACATGGATGTTTTGACCAAAGAATTGGGCTGGCAACCGATGTTGGTGCAACGGCAGGCACAAATGGTTTTAAAACGCATTTTGCACGATTATTCGCGTTTTTCAATCAGCACCATCGACAGCTTTTTTCAACGGGTGATCAAAGCTTTCAACCGCGAACTGGGCATCAACGCGGCCTACAATGTGGAACTCGACGAAAATAGCATTCTCGAAGAGGCTGTTGACCGTTTGATTCAATCGGTGGAAGACGATCCGAAGTTGCTTGAATGGCTTGATGCGTTTGCTTCAGAAAAAATAAGAGACGGCAAGGGCTGGAACCTGAAAAAAGACATGATCAGGCTGGGAAACGAGATTTACAACGAAACGTTTAAGTCGCTCAACGAAGAATTGTACGCGAAACTCAACGACCGCACTTTCCTGAAAGATTACCGCAGCAAGCTAAACAAGATCATCGCTCAATACGAAAACAAGTTGAAATCGCTGGGGCAGGAAGCCTTGAATATTATGGCGATGGAAAATCTTTCGGTGGACGATTTTAAGGGGAAGGGCAGAGGACCGGCAGCCATTTTCCAGAAAATGAAAGATTTGAAATTTGAGCCTTCAAATACGGTTCTGGGAGCGGCAACCGAAGCTTCCGCGTGGGTAACCGCTTCGGTGAAAGAACCTCAGAAATCGCACCTGACAGCCATTGCCGAGAACAAACTGATGCCGAAATTGCAGGGTGCCTTGCAACTCAAAGAATCGCAGTCACGCAATTATATTACTGCACAGTTGATTAATAGTCAGCTTTATACACTCGGAATTCTGGTCGATTTGCGAAAGTCGGTCAAGGAAATTTGTCGCGAAAAAGGGGTGATCCTTATCTCCGACTCGGGTCATTTGCTAAAAACAGTGATTGCAGATTCTGAAACGCCTTTCGTCTATGAAAAAACCGGTTCGGTGTATTCGCATTTTATGATCGATGAATTTCAGGATACTTCGGGATTGCAATGGAACAATTTCAGGCCATTGATCGGAAACTCACTTTCGGAGAACAATTTAGGAATGGTAGTAGGCGATGTGAAACAGGCCATTTATCGCTGGAGAAGCGGCGACTGGCGGTTGCTGGCTGGCAAGCTGGGCGAAAGTTTCCCCGCATTCGGACTTCAAAACGAAGTGTTGAACAGCAACTGGCGCAGTCACGGAAAAGTCATTCGCTTCAACAATACGCTTTTCCGGTTGATTCCGGAGTTGCTGCAAAGTCACATTGAATCAGAACTTTCGGCTGCCAATATTGCCGAAAATCCGGTAGAAATTACCATTCCTGAAGTGTATGCCGACAGTGTTCAGGAGATTTCGAACAAAGACGTTGCTGATTTGGGTTATGTTCGTGTAAAGTTTCTGGAAAGCAAAACCGACCAAAAAGCTGATAACGAAGAATTGATACTTTCGGAGTTGGTTGATTCGGTAAAATTGCTTCAGGATAAGGGCGTAAAAGCCCGTGAAATAGCCATTCTGGTTCGTGCAAAAAGTGAAGCCCGACAAATTGCCGACCTGTTTTTGGAACAAAAAGGCCTGCCCGAAAATGCTGCCTATAATTTTGATATTCTTTCGAGCGAATCACTCTATATTATTAATTCAGAAGTAATTGGTTTTATCATTTCCGCATTGACCAGCTTTCTGAACCCTGACGATCAGGTGGTAAAAGCCGAAGTCAATTATTTGTACTACCGGAAGATATTTCCGCAGTTGAAGGAGATGGGGAAGGTGCCGGAGCTGCGGGAGGAAGTTTCAAGTTCCAAGTTCCAAGTTTCAAGTTCCAAGGTAAAAGGCGCTGCGGATCAGAATCTGACTCTGGATTTATTTCAGGAGTCCGAAGACGGAAGACGGAAGACGGAAGACCGAAGTCGGGAGACCGAAGTAAAAAGTCCGATGATCGCAGTATCGCTCCCTGAGCGCGAAGCAGTCGAAGGGAGATTTGAAACAAAAGCTTCCTACCAACCCAACCTCTACCAGCAGTTTGAGGAAATGGATGATCCGGAGAATGATCTGATGCATTTTCTGACGGGAAAAAGTTTTCAGGAACTGATTGCCGGTAAGCCGATTCCCGAGATTATTTACAGCATTTGTGAGAAGTTTAACCTATTTAGCCTGACTGACGAACTTGCTTATTTACAGGCGTTTGTCGATCAGATTTCGGTATTTGAGCGGAACCATGCCTCGGAACTCACCAGTTTCTTGAATTGGTGGGACGAAAATGGCACGCGGTTCACCATCCCGATTTCGGACAGCATCGATGCCATCAAC
>JAUYTA010000041.1 GCA_030695265.1 Bacteroidota bacterium | reverse complement strand
ATTGATGTATTTCAATCGTTGATGCGAAAAAGTATGGATCTTTTTATCATCGAAGCTATCGCACAAAATCCCGGTTATTACAGTAAAAAGTATGTGCTCGAAATGGAAAATCACTCACCGTTCAGTTTTTCGTTTATTCAGAAAAGAAAAGAGAAATTTGCCCCTTATAATGGACTTTTGCTCACCGCCATTGAAGAATTTGCATTAAGTGAATATGTTAACAACAATTAAGACCTATGTTGACGCATTTATTTTTGTGTTATAAAAAATAAAGTGTTTGAAAGACAATTATTTTTTTGTTGTTTTGAGTTCTGAACTCGGAAACTAATACATAACCAATAAAATTACTCAACATGAAGAAGTTATCTCTATTTTTGTTTATTCTGTTTGCCGCTTTTGCTACAAATGCTCAGGTCAATGTACTTTCGATTGATGTTGCCGGGGGAAAAACCCAGATCAATAAAAACATTTACGGTCAGTTTGCCGAACATCTTGGCCGTTGTATTTACGACGGAATTTGGGTAGGTAAAGATTCTCCGATCCCCAATGTTAACGGTTACCGTAAAGATATACTTGAAGCTCTTCAGGCGTTGAGAGTTCCGGTACTTCGCTGGCCGGGAGGTTGTTTTGCAGATACTTATCATTGGAAAGACGGTGTTGGCCCACTGAACCAACGTCCAAAAATTAAAAATGTATTCTGGGGAGGAACCGTTGAAGATAACAGTTTTGGTACCAACGAATTTCTCGATCTTTGTGAATTACTGAAATGCGATCCATACATTTCAGCAAATGTTGGTTCAGGAACTGTGGTCGAAATGGTGGAATGGATTGAATACATGACCTCTGATGATGATGTACCGATGGCAAACCTGCGCCGGAAAAATGGCCGCGATAAACCGTGGGATGTAAAATTTCTTGGCATTGGCAATGAAAGCTGGGGTTGCGGTGGTGATATGACTCCCGAGTTTTATGCCGATTTGATGAGACAGTATTCAAATTACGCAAAAATGTATGGTGGCGATAAATTTCAGCGTATTGGTTGCGGATCGAATGGAAGCGATTTTAACTGGACCAAAGTGCTGATGGAAAAAGGTCGTAACAACATGGATGGTTTGTCACTTCATTATTATACGATTGCCGGTGAAGGCTGGAACAATAAATCGGCAGCAACCGGTTTTGGCGAAGAACTTTATTTTTCAGGATTGAAAAAAGGTTTGTACATGGATGAACTGGTGAGTAAACATTCATCTATCATGGATCAGTATGACAGAGATAAACGAGTTGATTTGCTGGTGGATGAGTGGGGTATTTGGACTGATTCGGAACCCGGAACCATTCCCGGTCACCTTTTTCAGCAAAATTCGATGCGCGATGCATTGATTGCTTCAAGTACGCTGGATATTCTGAACAAACATGCCGATCGTGTAAAAATGGCCAACATCGCACAGATTGTAAATGTATTGCAGGCTATGATTTTAACTGAAGGAAACAAAATGGTGCTGACGCCAACTTACCATGTTTTTAAAATGTACAATGTGCATCAGGATGCAACTTTGCTGCCATCGAGCCTTTTTTGCGAGCAGTACAAACTGGGAAACGACCAGATTCCAGCCATCAGCAGCTCTGCATCGGTTGACAAAAACGGAAAAATACATGTTACCCTCAGCAACCTGAATCCAAACAAAGAGATCAAACTGGAGATCAATCTTTCCGGAAAAGGGTTCACAAAAATCAGTTCAGGAACAGTTTTAACAGCTGCTGCTTTCAATTCAGTCAATACATTCGACAAGCCTGAAGATGTAAAACCTGTTGCGTTTAAAAATGCAAAGAAACTTTCCGACAGCAAGTTGGAAGTGAGTATCCCTTCTAAATCAGTAGTTGTTTTAGAGTTGGAATAAATAAAAAAAGCTTTATCCTTTGCCGTTCGCTTCAGCGAACGGATATATTTAACAAAATGGCCGGATCGTGAAAGCAGTCCGGCCATTTTTAGTTTCAATCAGTCAATCCCTTCAATCCTTTCAATCCTTTCAATCTTCCTCAATCCCTTCAATCCCTTCAATCTCTTCAATCCTTCTCAATCTCTTCAATCTTTCTCAATCCTTTCAATCTTTTGTCACTCCCTCCAATCCCTCAAAATAATTTTCAAAACTCTCACTAAATCGCTTAATTTTGAGATCTCCAAATACAGAACTTATTTTATGGTTTCAGAAAAAATGGTTATTGGTTTTTTAGGGGCTGGTGGAATTGCACAGGCACATGCTTTTGCGCTGAATTCGCTCAGGTATTTTTATCCTGAAGTTCCTGAAATTTTGTTTGAAGCCGTTTGTTCGGCCCGAAAGGAAAGCCGCGATGCTTTTGCCGAAAAATTTGGCTTTAAGAAATCGCTTTCCATTGAAGAATTCAGAAGCAATTCGGATATAAATACTGTGTTGATTTTAGGTCCAAACAAGGTTCATTTTGAACATCTGAAATTGGCGCTTGAAATGCCTTCTGTCAAACGGATTTACCTTGAAAAACCAGTTTGTTCAAATCTGGAGGAAGAGCAGCAAATGGCCAAAATTGCAGTTGAATCAGGAAAAGTTATTCAGGTTGGATTTCAGTATTTGCAAACCGCTTCGGTGCGTGAGGCTTTGGCTTTCTGGCACTCCGGAAAACTTGGAAAACCGATTCATTTTGACCTGAAATATTATCATGGCGATTATTTGCAGCAGTCGTACCGCAACAAACGTGTAACCCGATTAACACCTGCTCCTGATGGCGGGGCGATGGCCGATTTGGGATCGCACGGAATTAGTTTGCTGATGGCTTTTTTAGGCGAGAATTTGCAAATTACAAGCGCTTTTCAGGCTGGCTGTTTTGACGATGTTCCTGAAGATTCAGATTTGTTCAGTTCATTGTCATTGGTTCATCCTGAAAATTTTGCAGCAGGAACAATGTCGGCCAGTCGGATTAGTTCGGGTACCGGCGATCTGGTTTCGCTCGAAATATATGCCGAAAAGGGAATGTTGCGGTATTCGTCGCATTCGGTTGATTATTTCGAATACTATCTTGAAGAAACCGGACAGTGGATCCGTCAGGTAGTTGGTAGCAATTATTTGCCAATTAGCAGTTTCCCGTCAGGTCATGTTCCACCGGGCTGGTTGCGGTCGATGATTCACGCACATTATATTTTTCTTGGTGGCAACGATCTAAAAGCCTTTGTTCCTGAACTTAAACATGGGTTGGCTGTTCAGCGAATAGTCCGGGAAACAGCCGGTTTCCTGAAGGCTTACCGTAATTTAATTCAATAGTTATGAAACGAGCCATTAGAATTATTTCTCACACAAAGAAATGATCCCGGGCATTCGGGATGGCGGGTTCTCCCGATAAATCGGGACTGGCTATGTGGCAATTAAAAAATAAATTATAACCACATAGACACATAGTTCACATAGAAAAATAATAACTATGTTTTCTATGTGCCTATGTGGTTTAAAAATAGAGTATATGGAAAGAAGTAGCGGAATATTATTGCATATCAGTTCATTACCAGGCAGCGATGGAATTGGAAGTCTGGGTAAGGAAGCGTTTTTATTTGTCGATTTTCTGGCAAAAACAAAACAAAAGTTGTGGCAGATATTGCCGCTTTGCCCAACCGGTTATGGCAATTCGCCCTATCAGTGCTATTCTGCATTTGCAGGCGATCCGATGTTTATTGATATTCAGCAATTGGTGGCCGATCGTTTGATCTCAAAAGATTCGGTAACCGATCAGCTTTTCAAAACCAAAAAAGTAGAATTCGAAAGGGTTGAGGAATGGAAAATGTTCCTTTTTCACGAAGCTTTTGCCAGTTTTAAAAAGAATTTTGATCGCTACAAAGACGAATATGTTGTGTTTATGAGCCATAACTCGTGGTGGCTCGACGATTATGCGCTGTTTCGTTCGTTAAAATCCAAATTTGGCGAAACCGTTTGGAATACATGGAAGAAAAAATTTGTAATTCGAGATAAACATTCACTTCAGGAGGCATTTAAAGAGTTGCACGCAGAAATAGATTTTCATCGTTTTCTGCAATTCATTTTTTTCAGGCAGTGGTTTAAACTGAAAACCTATGCCAACACGAAAGGTATTTCGATCATCGGCGATATTCCATTGTATGTTTCGCTCGATAGCGCCGATGTTTGGGCCAATCAGGATATTTTCCTGCTCGACTCAGATTCAAAACCAACCCAGGTTGGCGGAGTTCCCCCCGATTATTTCAGCGAGACCGGTCAGCTATGGGGAAATCCGGTGTTCGACTGGGAAAGGGTGGCCGAACGCGATTTCGATTGGTGGCTGGCACGCATTCATTTTAACCTCAGGATGTTCGATCTGGTTCGGGTGGATCATTTTCGCGGGTTGGAATCTTTTTGGTCGGTAGCTGCCGAAGCCAAAACGGCAGTAGTGGGAGAGTGGCTTCCGGCAAAAGGCCATGAACTGTTCAGGAAATTAAAGGAAAAGTTCGGAAAGCTAAATATTATTGCTGAAGATTTGGGTGTTATTACTCCTGAAGTGGAAAAATTACGGGATGATTTTGGATTTCCCGGAATGAAAATCCTGCAGTTTGCTTTTGGATCGGATGCAGCGAATGAAAATTTAACACACAACTATGACTCGAATTTTGTGGTATATACTGGTACGCATGACAATGATACCACGCTGGGTTGGTTTAATTCGATTGAAAAATCAGAACGTAAAATGCTCCGAAAGTATTTGAAAGGCAACGGAAAAGAAATGGTTCGGCAGATGACTGAATATGCGTGGGCATCATCAGCAATGATGGCGCTAATTCCGATGCAGGATTTGTTGGGGCTGGACACTGAAGCCCGAATGAATACTCCGGGAACTGCAACAGGAAACTGGACATGGCGCTTTGCCTGGCCTCAGGTACGTTCAAATCATCATCACTTTTTAAAGGAAATAACGAAGAAGTATAACCGGTAGGAGGATTATTGAACCTATTTTAAAAATTCCAGAACAGCATCCATAAACAGTTCCGGCTGTTCGGCGTGAAGCCAGTGGCCGGCATTCGGAATTTCACTGATAATTGCTTCAGGATAAATACGTCTGATTGTTTTTTCGTCTTCAGGAAGTATATAATTCGATTTTGCACCCCTGATAAACAGGACCGGATAATTAAAAATTGGCAGCCGGTCTTCGAACCATCTTTCGTTTACGCCACTGATGATTTCATCAAGATTGTCATACAAAGCATTTACATTCAACCGCCATTTAAATTGATGGGTTTCTTTGCTGCGGTGTACATTTTTTAATAGAAATTGAACGATTTGTGCACAGTCAATCTATTGAAGCAGGTAATTTTCTACTTCTTTTCGCGATTCCATTCTGCTGAATTCGATTTCGAGCATGGCTTGCAGTATGTTTTTGTGCAGGAAATACTGGCTTTCGTCGTTCAGTAAAAAGTAGTTTTTTGGGGCAATATCAACAACGATCAGCTTTTCGATCCGTTCAGGATAATCGGCTGCAAAACACATGGCAGTTTTCCCGCCCATACTGTGCCCCATCACAATGGCTTTTTCAATTTTATGCTGATCAAAAAATTCTGCCAGATCATTTTTTAAGGCTTCGTAGCTGTGTTCCTCAGAATTTGGCGAACGTCCGTGATTGCGCTGGTCGATCATGTAAACCTTGAAACGTGCGCTTAATTTTTTGCCCACAGTCAACCAGTTGTCCGATGATCCATACAATCCGTGTACAATTACAATTGGAAAGCCTTCGCCTTCTTCCCTGAAAAAGAGTTTCATCGATAGTTTATTTCAGGCAGGAAAGATATTCCTGAATGGTGTTTTTCAGACCCAGATAAAGTGCATCAGCAATTAATGCGTGGCCGATGGAAACTTCATCAAGAAAAGGTACATGATCGTGAAAAAAGCGAAGATTTTTCAGGCTTAGATCGTGACCGGCATTGATTCCCAAACCTAGTTTGTGGGCAAGATTGGCAGATTCTTTAAAAGGAGCAACTGCTTTTATCGGATCGACAGGATACATTTTTGCAAATGGTTCGGTATAAAGTTCAATGCGGTCGGTTCCGGTTTCTTTGGCGCCTTCAATCATTTCCTGAATCGGATCAACAAAAATAGAGGTTCTGATTCCTTCTGCCTTAAACCGGGCAATCACGTCTTTCAGGAACGAAGCGTGCTTAATTGTATCCCAGCCATGATCGGAGGTGAGTTGATTTGGATCGTCGGGAACCAGGGTTACCTGATTTGCCTTTACGCCTATTACCAGTTGAATAAAATCTTCTCCCGGATAGCCTTCAATATTTAACTCAGTGGTAATATAAGGTTTAATGTCAAAAACATCTTGCTTTCGAATGTGCCGCTCATCTGGTCTTGGGTGAATGGTAATTCCCTGTGCACCAAAGCTTTGACAATTAATCGCAGCTTCAAGAACACTCGGTGTGGTGCCACCCCTTGAATTTCTTAATGTTGCTATTTTGTTTATATTTACGCTAAGTCTGGTCATGATCTGAATTTTATGGGCGCAAGTTACAATTTTTGATTCGATTGACTGATAATGAAAACTTAAAAAGATGATAGCACAAAACCTCCTTTCTGAAGTAGTCCCTTCGTTGCGACTTACTGACAGCGGTCAGAAAGCGCTCAATTGGATGGAGATATTCAGGATTTCGCATTTGCCGGTGGTTGATGGGAAAAAATTGATCGGTTTGATTTCAGATAAGATTATATACGATTTAAACATCACAGATAAACCGGTTGGTGATTTTGTGGAGCATTTACTTACGCCGCATATCCACACCAATCAGCATATATATGAAGTTTTTTCGGCTATTTCGGTACTTAAAATAAGTGCTGTACCGGTACTCGACCTTCATCATGAGTATTGCGGTGTAATTACTGTTTTTGAACTGGCCCAGAAATTTGCTGATTTGGTTGCAGTTCGAGAACCCGGTGGAGTTATCGTATTGGAATTGAATTCGATCGATTATTCATTGTCCCAAATTGCACAAATAGTTGAAGGCAATGATGCCAAAATTCTGAGTTTTTATGTCAGTCAGGAAGAGGATTCGAAGATGATGGATGTAACACTGAAAATAAATATCGTGGATTTGTCATCAATAATTCAGACATTTGTGCGGTACGA
>JAUYTA010000036.1 GCA_030695265.1 Bacteroidota bacterium | reverse complement strand
AATCTGGCAGTGATTGAATTGGCTGCCGACGATCCTGATTCTGCATTGAATCATTTCAATATAACTCTTGAACAGGAGCCTGAAAACCCAAAAGCGCTCTATTATAAGAGTATTATTCTTTTTAATCAGGGTGATTTTGTTGAAGCGAAAAAGACATTGGCTGCTACGATCGCCACAAACCACCAGGATTACAAGCCAAAAGCAGAAGAAATACTTGCATCAATGAATTAAAAAATTAGATCATGAAAAGGAATTCAAGGCATTTTGTGCGCAAGCAAAATCAGCAGAATGAAAGATCGCGCAGCCCGTTTTTCAATTTGGCCCACGATGAATCGAAACAACATCCTTCTTTTTTTCAGACACAATTAAAGACAGGCGAAAAAGGAGATAAGTATGAAAAGGAAGCCGATAATGCAGCAGGAAAAGTTGCAAATAAAGGCTCAGATATCGCGGATCGGATAAAAAAAACAAAAGGCAAAGGTCAACCCATGGCAGAAAAAACCGCGCGAGAGATGAAACAGGCTTTCGGAGCTGACTTCAGCAATGTAAACATCCACACCGACGAGCAAGCTGCATCGCTTAATAAAGACTTGCATTCCATCGCATTTACCAACGGAAGCGACATTTATTTTGCTGAAGGTCAATACAATCCTAAGTCATCTTCAGGAAAAACATTGCTTGCACACGAACTCACTCATGTAATTCAACAAACCGGAAAGTAAATAGCTGCGAATGACCCCATCCGAAAAAAATGCACTTGCTGTTAATCAATATTTGAATTTTCTTGCTGAAATTTTTCGGCAGCGCCTGAAGAACCATTTTGCGCAAGACAAGAAGCTGCCAAAGCTGAGTGATGTAATGAAAATTGTATCAGCCAGAGACGATTCCGAATTATCAACGTTTATTCGGAATCAGAAAATGTCGCCGGAAGAAATTACCGTCCTGATTCTTGCCCTTGCACCTCATGTGCGGCCTGCATTTTTTGATTCGCTGATTGAGCAAAACCTGACCCAATCAGGTGATTTTCCTCAACTTGGCGGTATTCGTGGCAAACAATTCCGTGGATTTTTAGCCAGCGGCGAAACAGCATTATTTCTGCTGGCAGGCGATGAATTGCACAAGCGGTTCGAATTCAGCAGGCTTTTTAGTTCCGAACATTTTTTTTCACAGAAAAACCTGATCTGGCTCGATGATGCTGAGCCGGGCGAACCACCATTGAGCGGCAAACTGGAAATTGGCCGCGATTACCTGGAACTTTTTATACAGGGAAAAATATCGCGACCCAAAATGAGCATGGATTTTCCTGCGGAATTTATCACCACTGAATTAACCGATGATGATCTGGTGCTGGCTTCATCCACAAACAGGCAAATCGCAGAACTCGAAAATTGGATTAAATATCAGGATACGCTGATGAACGACTGGAACATGAAACGCAGATTGAAACCGGGATACCGGTCGCTCTTTCATGGGCCACCGGGAACCGGAAAAACACTTACCGCACTAATCATCGGAAAAAACACAAACAGGGATGTTTTCCGGATTGACCTTTCAATGGTGGTTTCAAAGTTCATCGGCGAAACCGAAAAGAACCTTTCGCAACTGTTTGAACGTGCAAAAAACAAAGACTGGATCCTGTTCTTCGACGAGGCAGATGCACTGTTCGGAAAACGAACCAATGTGCGAGATGCACACGACAAATATGCCAATCAGGAAGTTGCCTATTTGCTCCAGCGAATTGAAAACCATGATGGACTGGTTATTCTCGCTTCCAACTTCAAATCAAATATCGACGATGCCTTTATTCGACGGTTCCAGTCAGTGGTCTATTTCCCGCCCCCCACAGCCGGAGAGCGACTTCAACTTTGGAAAAAGACATTGCCTTCAAATGCCGGTCTTCAGCTCCCCTCCGAAGCCGACTTATCTTCCATCGCCCGGAAATATGAAATAACAGGCGCCGGAATCGTCAATGTGGTACAATATTGCTGTCTGGAATCCCTGGCAAATAATTCAAATGAAATCACTGTCGAACAGATCAAAACCGGTATTGAACGGGAGTATCAGAAGGAAGGAAAAGTATTCTGAATGAAATGTCTCAATCCTGATCCGACAGGATTAAAATCAAAAAAATTAAATTTTATTAATACTTTATTGCACAAAAGTCATTGAACTTATTACTTTTGAACTGCATCAATTTGATAAGTGTTTGTTTAATGACAGTATTATACTGAAATAGAACATCTTAACTTCAAAATGCATCTTCTATTTATTACTTACTTTTTATACGCATTAAACGAGTGGGAATACTAAAAGACAAGTTTTCTGGTTATGATGCCCCGCAAAAAGTTATGCAAGCTGGCATCTATCCCTATTTCAGGGAAATAGAATCCGATCAGGATACCGAAGTAATTATTAATGGCAAAAAGGTTTTGATGTTCGGATCGAACAGCTATCTAGGCCTTACCAACCATCCAAAAGTTAAGGAAGCTGCCAAAGCTGCAATCGACAAATATGGAACCGGTTGTGCTGGTTCCCGGTTTCTGAACGGAACCCTTGACATCCACATTGAACTTGAAAACAAACTAGCACAACCGGTAATAAAGAAGCCGCACTGTGCTACAGCACCGGATTTCAGGTAAATCTTGGAGTTGTTTCAATACTCGCCGGACGCCATGATTACCTTCTCCTCGACGATCTCGATCATGCTTCCATTATTGAAGGCAGCAGGCTTTCATTTTCGAAAGTAATAAAGTATGCCCACAACGATATGGAAGCGCTTGAAGCAAAGTTGAGATTGTGCCAAAAAGACCGCATCAAACTCATTGTGGCTGACGGTGTATTTTCGATGGAAGGTGATATAATGAAATTACCCGAAATAGTGAAACTTGCTAAAAAATACAATGCTTCAATAATGATTGATGATGCTCATTCGCTGGGCATTCTTGGGGAAAACGGGTCAGGTACAGCGTCCCATTTCGGTTTAACAGATAAGGTTGACCTCATCATGGGAACTTTTTCAAAATCGATGGCTTCACTTGGAGGTTTTATTGCTGCCGATAAAGAAGTAATTAATTTCATAAAGCACAACTCGCGATCACTGATTTTCAGCGCCAGTATGACACCTTCATCAACTGCTGCGGTGCTCGCTTCCATCGAAATCATGGAAAATGAACCAGAACGAATCAGGCATCTTTGGAAATTGACAGCCTATGCCCGTGAAAGATTTCAGGAGGCAGGTTTTGATACAGGCAAATCTGAAACTCCGATCATTCCACTTTTTATTCGCGATGATATTAAAGCATTGAAAATGACAAAAATACTACTCGCTGATGGAATTTTCGTGAACCCGGTAGTGGCTCCGGCAGTTCCGAAAGAAGATAGCCTGATCAGATATTCACTAATGGCCACCCATACAAAAGCACAGGTAGATATCTCCATTGAGAAAATCACAAAAGCAGCAAAAAAATTGGGAATCCTGAAATTACAACCGGTTTTGGTATGAAAAAAGTTATCCTGATCACTGGAGTTTCTTCGGGTTTTGGGAAAGTGACGGCAAAACTTTTGGCAGATGAAGGCCACATTGTTTATGGCACGGTCAGAAAAGTATCTGCGACAGATGACAAGATTCATCAGCTCAGGATGGATCTCACTGATATTGAATCAATCAAAAATGCAGTTTCAGTAGTTTTTGAAAAGGAGG
>JAUYTA010000031.1 GCA_030695265.1 Bacteroidota bacterium | reverse complement strand
ACTCCTTTTTCTTTCAACTTTACAATCAGAGGCGCTTTATCCGGAATCCCCGGACTTTTGATCACCAAATCAGCATTCAGTATTTTTTCTTCGGAATGGCGGCCTTCTTCGAAATCGAACTGTCGCTCAGTCAACTCTTTTCTGTATTTTTCCTTTATTGTTCCGAAGTCAGAAATGAACACATCGAAGCCCTGTTTGCGTGCCAGAATGGCTGCACCAACTCCGCTCTCTGCGGCTCCGAGTATGACTAAGCGTTTATTCATTCTGTCTTTAATTATTAAAATATCGAATAAGGAACTAGAAATAAGAAATCAGGAACGACTCCTGTGATGATTCCTGCTACTTTGATATTTCTTGTTTCTTATTCTATGTTTCTTATTTTTTTTTCTCCTTTATTAACGTCTTCTCAATTTCGTCCGGGAAGAGATCAACATTTTTTTCTGCATTATCTTGCGGACGATTTCCGTTTCCACTCTTTTCCCCGGGTTAAAACCGTTCGACTGAGCTCAAGTCGAAGCCCGGGGGCTACAAATATTTTGCTCATATTGAGCTGCAAACTGCCTCAACCCGAAACCAGCTTTCCCCTTCTTGGAAAATGAAGGGGGCTTTTTCTTACCTCATTTTCAATGTTACCATGGTCAAAACTGCCAGGATAATACCGACAATCCAGAAACGGGTCACAATTTTTGCTTCCGGAATTCCCTGTTTCTGAAAGTGATGGTGGATCGGGCTCATCAGAAATATTCTGCGTCCTTCTCCGTATTTTTTTCTGGTATATTTGAAATAAGCCACCTGAATTACCACTGAAAGGTTCTCCATAACGAAAATTCCGCACAAAATCGGGATGAGAAATTCCTTGCGGATGATCACCGCAAATACAGCCAAAATACCGCCAAGGGCAAGACTTCCGGTATCGCCCATGAATACCTGTGCCGGATATGAATTGTACCAAAGAAAACCGACAGTACCGCCAATAAATGCCGCGATAAAAATGGTCAGCTCGCCAAGGTTTGGTATGTACATGATATTCAGGTATTCGGCATAAATTACGTTACCGCTAACATAAGCCAGTATCCCGAAAGTGGCGCCGCTGATGGCCGATGTGCCGGTTGCCAGCCCGTCAATTCCATCGGTAAGGTTGGCAGCATTCGAAACAGCGGTGATAATCAGGATAATGGCCAAAGCATAAATCAACCATCTCCATATTGTTGTACGGTCGCCCAAAAAAGCCACAAGTATGCCATAATCAAATTCGTGATTTTTAACAAAAGGAATGGTGGTTTTTGTTGATTTCACTTCGTTGGTCACATATTGTAGCCTTCCCCTACCGGTAATGCTATCGGTCACCATCTCTTTAACAAACATTCCGTTGGCGTCAACCACCCGTTCGCGAACCACCACTTCATCAGAAAAGAACAAGGTAGTAGCTACTATAAAACCCAGCGAAACCTGACCCAAAATTTTAAATTTACCGGCCAATCCCTTTTTATCTTTCAGGAATACTTTGATATAATCGTCAAGGAAACCGATTAAGCCCAGCCATACAGTGGTGATGAGCATCAGCACAATGTAAATATTATCGAGCCGGGCAAACAGCAAGGTTGGTATAACGATTGAAGCAAGGATGATGATCCCGCCCATGGTCGGTGTTCCTTTTTTTTGCATCTGACCTTCGAGGCCCAAATCGCGAACTTCTTCGCCAATTTGTTTTTTTCGCAAAAAGTTGATCAGCTTTTTTCCGAATCCGACAGTGATTAGCAGCGAAACAATTATTGCTGCACCCGACCGGAATGAGATGTACTGAAACATTCCCAATCCCGGGATGTCCCAATCCTTTAAAAGCTGATACAAATGATAAAACATAGTTTGATATTTTAGTTGTTCCCAAAAATTTCGTTGATCACTTCCTTGTCATCGAAATGATATTTGATTCCTTTAATTTCCTGATAATCTTCGTGTCCCTTTCCGGCTACCAGAATAATATCGCCCGGCCGTGCCAGCATACAAGCCGTTCTGATGGCCTCTTTCCGGTTCACAATCGACAAAACTTTCGATTTTTGATGTGCCTCAATCCCGGCTTCCATGTCGGCCAAAATCTGCTCCGGCTCTTCCGAGCGCGGATTGTCGGAGGTAAGAATTACTTTGTCGCTTTGTTTCACCGCTTCCTGTGCCATTTCAGGTCGTTTTGTTTTATCGCGGTCGCCACCTGCGCCAATTACTGTTATCACCTGTTCGTTTCCTGTCCGTATATCTGTTATTCCTGACAATACATTCTGAATGGCATCAGGTGTGTGCGCGTAATCAACCACGGCATATTTTCCATCAGGAGAACGGATGATTTCGAATCGACCTGAAACAGGGCGCAACTCGCTTAAAACCCGAAGAATATCGTCATGACTAACTCCGAGAAGCATTGATGCGCCCATCACTGCCATCAGGTTACTGGCATTGAACACACCGGTAAAATGGGTCCAGACTTCCTGTCCTTCGATACTTAGCAACATTCCGTCGAAATGTTTTTCGAGCACTTTACCGTGAAAATTTGCCAGCGACCTCAACGAATAAGTCTGTTTTGTTGCAAATGTGTTCTGAAGCATTACCATGCCGTTTTTGTCGTCGGCATTGGTCAGGGCAAAAGCGCCTTCAGGAAGTAAATCGAAAAATTTCTTTTTTGCTTTCAGGTATTCAGCAAATGTTAGGTGATAATCGAGGTGATCGTGGCTGAGATTCGTGAAAACACCACCATCGAATTGAATTCCGCTGATGCGATCCTGATCGATGGCATGAGAACTGACTTCCATAAAGCAATATTCGCATCCTGCCTCAACCATTCGGGCCATCAATCCCTGAATTTGCAAAGCATCAGGAGTGGTGTGGGTGGCATGAAATTCATCGCTGCCCACGTAATATTTAATGGTCGAAATTAATCCAACTTTATAACCCAGTAGTGTAAATGTATTGTACAGAAGTGTTGCAATGGTGGTTTTTCCATTGGTTCCGGTAATTCCCACAACTTTCAGGTTGGCAGATGGATTGT
>JAUYTA010000489.1 GCA_030695265.1 Bacteroidota bacterium | reverse complement strand
TTTTTTCAATATTTTTCAATTCTGATCGTTTGGTGTTTTGAACTACCTCAACGTATTTCAAAGTTTTAAAGTTAGTGGAAAGTTCCACTTTGATATTATAGAAGTTTGTCCCGCTTTCGACATCGAACTTTTTAATCGTTCCAATCATGATCCCTTCAGGAAAAACATTTGAATAACCACTGGAAACAACCGTATCGCCAACATTTACAATGATATGAAACGGGATTTCCCTAAGGTCGGCGGTATTGTAATTCTCACCGTCCCACACCAGCGAACCGAAATAATTGTTTTTTGTGATTTTGGCAGGAACACTCAACCTCCTGTTTAGCAATGACAATCCGGTTGAATAGTTTGGTGAAACATCGGTGATTACACCAACGATCCCGCTGGCATCAATTATCCCCATGTCGGGTTTTATTCCGTGCCTCGAACCTTTGTTCAGGGTAATGTAATTTAATTGTTTGTTTACCGAATTACTGATCACTTTTGCCGATGTGAAAATATAGGCAGGCGCATCAACCGTATCGGGCCGGTTCACCGGATATTGTTCCTGAAGGCTCATCCGAAGCTGTAATTGTTTGCGCAGCGAAGCATTGTCGGCGGCCAAACGTGCATTGGTACGGCT
This sequence comes from Bacteroidota bacterium, assembly GCA_030695265.1. GTDB lineage: Bacteria > Bacteroidota > Bacteroidia > Bacteroidales > Prolixibacteraceae > Aquipluma. The sequence continues at coordinate 2,409 of JAUYTA010000489.1, read as the reverse complement.
TAAACTGAAATAATCGTCGATTGAACTGAATTTTTCATAAACAGCTCCCGCAAAGTTATTACTTGAATTAAAGAATGCTACCCTTTGGTAATTGTTAAAACTGACAATCAGTACAAACGAAATGGCTTCGAGTGCAAGGAACATCATTAAAAAATAATTTCGTAATAAGAAACGAAATAAACTTCTCATCAGTTGGAAGGTTTACCCCTTCCTTTTCAGAATTACCTGATAAGGAAAGTGAATTTATTTACATTCTTAAGTGCGATTCCGGTTCCGCGGGCCACTGCCCTCAGAGGATCTTCGGCAACATGAAACTGAATATTGATCTTTTCGGTAAACCGTTTGGCCAATCCACGCAGCAAAGCGCCACCACCTGCCAGCCAGATACCGCGATTCACAATATCAGAATACAATTCAGGAGGTGTTTGCTCCAGCGCACTGAGAATAGCTGTTTCAATTTTTGAAATCGATTTTTCCAGGCAATGTGATATTTCCTGGTAAGAAACCGGTACTTCAATCGGAAGGGCAGTCATTTGGTTTGGCCCCTGTATCAAATAATCAGCAGGCGGATTGTCGAGTTGCGACAAGGCCGATCCCACATTAATTTTTATTTCTTCGGCAGTACGTTCACCAATTTTAATGTTGTGCTGGTGGCGCATGTATTCCATAATGTCGGCGGTCAAATCGTCGCCTGCAATACGGATCGATTTGTTTGTAACCAACCCACCCAGCGAAATCACTGCAATTTCGGTAGTTCCGCCACCGATGTCAACCACCATGTTTCCTTCGGGCGCTTCAACATCCAACCCAATACCGATGGCTGCTGCCATTGGTTCATAAATCATATACACATCGCGTCCTCCGGCATGTTCTGCAGAGTCGCGTACGGCACGTATTTCAACTTCAGTAGAGCCGGAAGGAATACAAACGACCATCCGGAGCGAAGGGGTGAAAAACCTTGATTTAGGGTTCATCATCTTGATCATTCCCCTGATCATCTGTTCAGCCGCGTTAAAATCGGCGATAACACCATCGCGCAACGGGCGGATGGTTTTCAGGTTAGCATGTGTCTTACCCTGCATCTGACGCGCTTTTTCGCCTATCGCGATAAGCTTTTCTGTTTTTAGGTCAATGGTTACGATCGACGGCTCATCAACTACAATTTTATCGTTGTGGATAATAATTGTGTTTGCGGTTCCTAGGTCGATGGCTATTTCCTGGGTCAAGAATGAAAACAATCCCATTTATGTGTATGTTTTTCTAATGTTTATACTAATAAAAAACTGACCGGATGTCAATTTCAAATCAATGTTTGAAATGTCTCATTCCGGTAAAAATCATTGCAATACCGAATTCATCGCAGGCGGCAATTACTTCTTCATCGCGGATACTTCCCCCCGGTTCAACAATGTATTTGATCCCATATTCGTTGGCAGCCTCAACGCTGTCGCGGAATGGAAAGAATGCATCTGAAATCAATACCGAATCTTCAATACTGATACCTTCCTTCAGGTTAAATCGCGGAATGGTCAACTGGCGCAAGCTGTCGAGCCGGTTGGGTTGCCCCATTCCGGCGCCTGTTAACCAGAAAGAGCCATCTGCATTTTGAGTTACCAAAGCAATGGCATTACTTTTCAGATGTTTGCATGCTATTAAGCCAAACTTCGACAAGTTCATTTTATTGCTGTCGAACTGTATTTTTGTTACATTCTTAAATTCTGTTTCCAACCCTTCGTCTTCATCCTGAACAAGCAATCCTCCACTTATGGAGCGGTACAATCTTTCACCGGCTATTTCAGGTTTGACAGGAGTTGCCAGCACACGCAGGTTTTTCTTTTTACTGAAAACCTCCAGCGCTTCGGGAGTATAATCGGTAGCAATAATGATTTCGACAAATCGTTTTTCGAACCATTCTGCGATAATTTTATCCACTTTTCCGGTAAAACAAATGATGCCTCCGAAAGCGCTCACCGGATCGCCTGCCCATGCCAGTTCGAGCGATTTCATAATGTTGTCGGTAACAGCAAGTCCGCATGGATTAAGGTGTTTAACCACCGAAACTGCCACCTTGTTTTCCAGATGGCTTACCGAATAATAAGCATCACTGGCCGATTTCCAGGCAGCATCGGCATCGAGCATGTTGTTGTACGAAAGCGCTTTGCCTTGAAGCACTTTTGCATTCGATAAAGTAATTTCAGAATTACTGTTATTGAATTTGAAAAAGGTAGCCGTTTGGTGAGGGTTTTCGCCGTAACGCAGCACCTGTCCGTCGTTCACGCTTATGCGGGCTTCTTCAGATTGTTCAGGATTGAAATAGTTAAAAATGGCGCTGTCGTAATGCGATGATGCAGCAAAAGCCAAACGTGCGAATTCTTTGCGGTCTTCAATTGAAGTGGCGCCCTCTTTTTC
>JAUYTA010000007.1 GCA_030695265.1 Bacteroidota bacterium | reverse complement strand
CTTGATTTGCTGGGCATCGTGCCAGGTTTCAAGCATTTTTGACTGGTTGAGTTGTTCCCAAAGCGAGAACAATTCGCGAACCAGTTCGTGATCATCCTCTTTCGAAACTTCATCCTCGCCCATTGTTGGCAGCGAGGTTGTTTCGAGTACTTCGAAAATCAGTACCGAATGATGTGCAGTAAGCGAACGCCCTGATTCAGTAATAATATTCGGGTGCGGAATGTTGTTCTTATCGCTGGCATCAACCATGGTGGCAATGGCATCGTTTACATATTCCTGAATACTGTAATTGACGCTGCTTTCGCTGCTCGACGAGCGGGTTCCGTCGTAATCGACACCCAAACCACCGCCAATATCAACGAACTCAACGTTAAATCCTTTCAGGTAAATCTGAACGTAAAACTGTGAGGCTTCGCGCATGGCAATTTTAATGCGCCGTATTTTTGTAACCTGACTGCCAATGTGAAAATGGACTAATTTCAGGCAATCCTGCATTCCTTTCTTTTCCAAAATATCAAGCGCTTCGAGTAATTCGCTCGAAGTTAACCCGAACTTGCTTGCATCGCCGCCCGAATCTTCCCATTTGCCGCTTCCCGAACTGGCAAGCTTGATACGAATACCAATATTTGGCTTGATTTTCAGGCGTTGCGCAATTTTTAGAATCAGTTTAAGTTCATTCAGTTTCTCAACCACCAAATAAATCCTTCTTCCCATCTTTTGAGCCAGGAGGGCTAACTCAATGTAACTCTCGTCTTTGTATCCGTTGCAAATAATCAGCGAGTCGTTGTCGGTACTGATGGCAATAACCGCATGTAATTCAGGTTTCGATCCGGCTTCCAGTCCAATGTTGAATTTTTTGCCGTGACTGACAATTTCTTCCACAACCGGACGCATCTGGTTTACCTTGATGGGGTATATAATAAAATTTTGTCCTTTGTACTCGTATTCTTCTGCAGCAGATTTAAAGCAACTGGCCATTTTTTCAATCCGGTTATCCAGAATGTCCGGAAAACGTAGCAACATGGGTGCAGAAACATCCCGAAGTTGTAACTCTTCAACCAATTCTTTCAGGTCAATCTCGACTCCGTTTTTCTTTGGAGTGACTGTTACATTGCCTTTTTGGTTGATAGAAAAAAAGTTGATACCCCAACCGTTGATGTTGTAAAGTTCGGCTGAGTCTTCGATACGCCATTTTCTCATTCAGCAAAAATTATTTGTTTGTTTATACTCTTTTTTATACACATACCGCTGTAAACCGCGCTATTTCTGATCGAAATCAGATTTTAAAAACGCGGTAAATGTAATAAAATATTGAAAGTGATTTGATTTTTTTTGAGACTCGGATGGCGTTAGAACATTTGCATACTGTGCAGTCGTTTGTAGCGGCCATCCAATGCAATCAGTTCGTCGTGGGTTCCGCGTTCAATAATTTCACCTTCATGAAATACGCAAATCAGGTCGGCATTCCGAACGGTTGACAAACGGTGCGCAATTACTACTGAAGTGCGGTTTTTCATCAGTTTCTCCAGTGCATCCTGAACCAAACGTTCCGATTCAGTGTCGAGTGCCGAAGTAGCTTCATCCAGAATCAATATGGGTGGATTTTTCAGGATAGCACGTGCAATGCTCAATCGCTGCCTTTGCCCTCCTGAAAGTTTGCTCCCTCTGTCCCCAATTATAGTGTCGTAACCATGCTCGGTTTCGATGATAAAATCGTGGGCATTGGCAACTTTGGCAGCTGCAATTACTTCAGGCATCGAAGTACTTTCAATTCCGAAAGCGATGTTGTTGAAGATCGTGTCGTTGAATAAAATGGCTTCCTGGTTCACATTCCCCATTAAATCGCGGAGATCGTGTAGTTTCAGGCTACGAATATCAACACCATCGATTAGAATCTGACCTTCATTTACATCATAAAAACGAGGCAATAAATCAACAAAAGTTGTTTTTCCGCTTCCTGATTGACCCACCAGTGCAATGGTTTTTCCTTTCGGAATGGTAAGCGAAACCTTGTTGAGAACAACTTTTTCATCGTAAGAAAAGCTAACGTTCCGGTATTCAATGGTGTTTTTTAAGGTACTGACAGGTTGTGCATTGGGCGATTCAGGAATGGTGATGTCAGCCATTAAAATCTTGTCGATTCTATCCATTGAAGCCAGTCCTTTTTGTATGCTGTAAAGTGCGGTAGTAAAGGCTTTGGCCGGATTGATGATCTGATAGAAAATGGCAATGTATGCTATAAATTCGGTTCCTGATAGTTCACCTCTTTTGCCTAAAATTAAAGTTCCGCCATACCACACTATGACAATGATTACGATGGTTCCCAGCAATTCGCTCAGCGGGTGTGCCAGTTCGCGGCGACGCATCAGCCGGTTCATAATTGATTTGTAATCGTGAAGTTCAGAATAAAAGCGGGCGTTCATTTTCTTTTCGGCATTAAAAGCTTTGATAATGCGCAATCCGCCAAGTGTTTCTTCAACGACCGTAAGTATTTCACCCATCTTGTCCTGACCTTCGCGCGATACTTTTTTCAACGACCGCCCCACGCGGCCAATGATAAAGCCGGCAACGGGCAGTACCAGGAAGATAAACAGGGTCATGCTTGGGCTCATGATCAGCATTGAGACGAGCAGGACGATGATAATGATCGGGTTTTTTATGAACATATCGAGCGACGACATGATGGAATTTTCCACTTCAGTGACGTCGCCGGTAATGCGCGAAATGATGTCGCCTTTTCGTTCTTCAGAGAAAAAGGGGAGGGCCAGTTTGAGAATTTTGGTGAATATTTGCTCGCGGATATCTTTTACTACTCCATTACGGATAGTAATTGATTCATAGGCTCCTAAATAATAAAACCCAACCTTCAGGAGTGTGGCCAGGATTACAAAAAGACCAACAAACAAAAGCGTAAATCCCGGACCGTTTTCATTTTTAAAAATCGTAATGTAATAGGTAGCATTGTGAAAAACAGCGTCTTTCGTCATCTCCCAAGGAACCAGACTGGTAACATCTTTAGCTGTGTCGAAAATAATGTCCAGGATTGGGATCATCATTGCAACAGAAAAGACAGTAAAAAGAGCCGATAACAAGTTGAACAGAAAATTCAGGATTAACTGCTTTTTGTAGGGTGGTATAAATCGTCTTAAAATTTTGAAAAAATCCTTCATGAATCGGTTGTTCAGTATAAATACTGTTTGCTAAAACTCTTAAAAACAATAGTTTATTGCTCCTGAATGATTAAAATATACCGGTATAGTTTTGCGGAGTAATCTTTTTTAATTCAGTTTTTAGCGAATCCGAAATCTCCAGTGAATCAATGAATTCGTGAATGACTTCCTGATCGATTTTCCGGTTTACTCGCGTAAGGTTTCGAAGCGCTTCGTACGGATTCGGATAACCTTCGCGCCGCAGAATGGTTTGAATGGCTTCGGCGACAACCGGCCAGTTTTTTTCCAGATCGGCATTGATGGCTTCTGTATTAATCAG
>JAUYTA010000004.1 GCA_030695265.1 Bacteroidota bacterium | reverse complement strand
GTCGCCAGTACTCTTCTGATCGGGGTACCCCGATCAGAAGAGTACTACCCTTTTTATTTAATTAAAATGGTATACTTTTGGACTGAACTACTGGTATACTTCTCGGCTGAAATAAGCAATTCAGATAGGATTGTTACTACGTTAATTATTGGCAAGGAAAAGAATCCAAATTGCAACATAATTTACTTTTTCAATAAAAACTCCAGCGCTTTATGCGCCGCAGCGAAATCCATAACTGAGGTCCTTCTTTAGATTTGTCTCCAAATTCAACTACTCCGCGTTTTTTTGTAGCTTTATAAGCAACCGACGGATTGAAGTCCTTTGGATTTGATTTTTCACTTTGCCTTTTTTCTGATAATTCTGTTTGATCGAAAATATGGTTCAAATCTCAAGTGGAAACTTGCCAGGATCTTTCACAGCCAGGATGGGACAGCGGTTACTATCCGTTTCAATCAAAAAGTAGTTTCTTGTTGTTATTCCGACGATTTCTGTGGTCTTGAATGATTTAGTTCCTGGTTAAAATCGCTCTACGTAAGTTATTACAGACCATAATCGTCGTCTTGTTTTATACCTGATAAATCAAGAAAATGAAAAACAAGCAGTTCGGAATAATCAAATTGTGATTATTTCAATCGAATACTGATGTTCATTTTTGCTTTGAATCGAGATTTCTGCTTTTGAAACAATCAATCTATTTCACATCTTTCCACTTTAGAATGTCATAAGAACCGAAAAGAACCATTCTGTAAGTAAGAATTTTTGTTCACTTGAAGTTGCTCCTGTGCTCATTCCTACCGATTCAGAGATTTCGCGGATGATTATTTTTGTGACCTTGTTGAAGGAATGGATCGAACCCATTTTATTCACAGAGACTGAAAATACCATGCCGGCTGCCATTCTCTGCCTGCCTTAACATTTAGTTTACATCTGCTGGTTCTGTTAATTGCCTGGTGGACAGAAGCAATTGTGCAATGACCTGATTTATTCTGAAAAAAGGAAGGTTCAAGTCTTGCGGGAGAATCTTCTGCCTTTATCTTTGCGACCGCTTTCAAAGGAAAGTATGTTCTTCGGCAACGGGAGCAAGGGGGCTTAAGTAAAGGGAAGAACTGGAAAAAACTTTCAAAATAAATTTAAAAAGTTTTGGAAGTGGCAAAAAGAAAAATACCTTTGCAGCCGCTAAAAACGAAAGAGTTCATCGACAGTGTTGGGAGTAAAGAGCAAGATTTTGCAGGCTGATAAAACGGCAAGGTTCGGGAGAGATTGACAAGGCATAAAGGATGAATCGAACCACTGCAGATGCTGAAAAATAAAAGTAAAAAGTTTTCAAAAACTTTTGGCAGAACAGAAAAGCTTCTTATCTTTGCACCCCGCTTAAACGGCACTGGAATAACGACAGGAAAGTTTATGCAGATGGATTAAAAAGTTCTAACAAACAGAGATTGAATTTACCTGCCGGAAGGCGCTTCGCAAGAGGATGAAACAAGGCAGGGAAACGATAGTCGCAAGACAAAAAGAGTTCATTGAAAATATTGGGAAAAGGAAAAACAAAAAGAGGTAACGCAAGAATAGATTTTAGATTAGTCTAAAGAGCTGGAAAATATTTAACTTTTATAATACAACGAAGAGTTTGATCCT
>JAUYTA010001074.1 GCA_030695265.1 Bacteroidota bacterium | reverse complement strand
TTTGCAAATGTAGTATATTATTTTGAAGGCATTACCATGTCTTTAAGGAAAATATCGGCAATATCAGTAATAGAAGAATCGAGGCTTCGGTATTCAAAACCAATAGACCTGATTATTTTTTCTCCGGAATATTGATTCTTTTGGTTTGAACTGGATACGGTATCACGAGTGATTAAAGGTCGTTTGCCAGTAAAAAAACTGGCAGCTTTTGCCATTCTCCATGCAATGTGCAGCTTGATGTCGGATGCAAAATTTCGCGGACGTGGTTTGTTCAGGCCGTCGGCTATTCTATTGAAAAAATCCTGATAGCTCATGTTTCCTGCGTTCAGGATAAACCGCTGGTTTTTAACCTGCTCAAATTTCTGATCGCTCATCAGTAATATCATGGCTTTTACAACATCGCGAACATCTACAAACCCGGTGATCCCTTTTGTGTAGTAATTCAGACCTTTCCAGATAGATTGAAAAAGTTTTGGACTGCCGATTTCCCAGTTTCCGGGACCCATAATGATCGATGGGTTTACGATCACCGCATCCAATCCTTCTTCAATTCCGCGCCAAACTTCCATTTCAGAAAAGAATTTACTGAGCGAATAGCCAGTTTTTCGTTTCGATGGAGTCCAATAAGTATCTTCGGTAATTTGGCTTCCGTCCTGTGTTTTACCCAATGCAGCGATCGAACTTACGTGACAGAATTTGCTGACTCCATTGTGTATGGCGGCATCAATCAGGTTGCCAGTACCTTTTACATTGTTGTTCAGCATCATGTCGTTGTCGTCGCCATGAAACGAAACAATGGCAGCACAATGGTAAATACTGGTAATACCTTTCAGTGCTTCTTCGAGGCTGAAATAATCGAGTATGTCGCCCTTCACCCATTCAATTTGCGAAAACAACGTTTCAACCTGATCGGTGTAATACGAAAATATTTTCTTTACCCAGTCGGTATTGCTTTGCTGCCTTCGCAACGCTTTTACCCGGAGTCCCGAATTGGTCAGCTCATACAGCAAATGTGCTCCAACGAGCCCGGTTCCACCTGTTACTAAAATCATTTTGTAAGTATTTTAACCAGTAACCGGCCCTTTTCGGTTAACTGATATTTTTGGTTTCTATCGTTTTGATTCTCTTTGATGGTCAGTTCAATCCAGTTTTCATTTAGCAGAGGATCAAGATATCGCTTCTTATTTTTAGTTTGAAGGGAAACGCCCAAAAGATCTTCCAGAATATCTCTACTTTTTCGCGGCATTTCTGATAAATAGACAAGGATTAGTTCTGCCTTGTCGCCAAAACTATACGAGATAAGCGATTTTACTTTGTCAGTTACTTTGTCAGTTACTTGGTTAGTTACTTGGTCACTTACTTGGTCACTTGCTTGGTCACTTAAATGAGTAAAAAGCGCATTTAGGTCGTCTAATGAGTTAATATTCTGAATATTATCCTGATTGCTTGCTTGGACACTTTTTGCATCCGGATGTGCATATATTACTGTCAAAAAGTAATTGCAATCGGGATCCGTTTCAAGCACGGGCATAGGTGAACCATTTCGTTCAAGTGCCCGGTATATTTTTGGAACACCGGTACCTCTGCCTTCCGTAAGGTGTAATTCTTTCAAAAAGTCTCCGATACGCCGGTTTCTGTAATCCCTTGCGACAACACGTCGCTGAGTTGCCAGTATTTCTGAATTTACCGGAGGAACCGGACCGGGAAAACTTAAAATTTCAATCTTGTCGGGCCAGATTTGTACCTCAATCGGTTTGTCAAGTTCATAACTTTTGTGATAGACAGCATTGGCAAGCGCTTCTTCAATAGCAGCGAAGGGAAAATTATAAAAACGTTGCGCTTCAGCTTGCCCCTGGATTTTTTTGACTTTCTCTACAATGATTTGATTTCTGATATAATCGAGGGCATTTCTTAGCTGAATGTGAAGTGGACCTTTAAAGTACTTTTCCTCGAAGTCATCGCCTGTTTCATCTTTCCGAATCACAACTTCAATCCAAGCGCGGTTGAAATAGGTTTCAGGTTGATTGCAAAAGAAAAGCAGTCCTGAATTTATTGGACGAAGATCTTCATCTGAACCTTTGGCGATATGGAGTTGCCGGCAAAGATCATTAAACGAAATCTGTAAGCTTTCTTCGAACAAGTCACTTTTTATTTCCTGTAAAAACGATCGGATCAAGCCCAGATCAAAATTTTTAACTGATGCCTGGTTGTTAATTCGGTCATCAAAAGGGATTCGGGCAGTGAGTTCTTGCAATCTTCGCAGATTGGCATCCACAGCAACAATACTGCGCGAACCAAAACGGATATATGGTTGCCAGCGGGCGTTCTTCCCATGTGTGGAGGGTGCTGTATAAGGTCTTATGTCTCCTGCCGGAACCCAAATTACCAGGATATGTTTGTTCTGAAACACGTAAGGCTGTGTTGCCGGAATGTAATTAGGTGTGATTTGGTGACAAATCTTTACTAGCTCACCTTGAATTGAATCCAATCTCTGAGGGGCAATACCTTCAGGAGGAAAAACAGGCCTCCCGTTGTGCTCTTCAATACCAATAATAACATAACCACCACCCCAATTATTAATGTCATTGGCAAAGGCACAAATGGAATGGATCGTTTCTTCAGGATGCCAACCTTTTTTAAATTCCAGTCTATCCCATTCAAGGGACTGACCGTGAATTAATTCTTCTATGTTGATAGGTAAAGCCATAATATTTTCTTATCGGTTCCACGGAGTCACCACCTTCGCTCCAAATTCCTTCGCAGTAATCTTAGAAATCGGAACGATAAATACACCAACATTACGGATTGACGGAGCGCTGAACTTGAACGGAAGATCGCTGTATTGTGTCATAAATTGTTTGAAAAGCCTTTCTTTTTCAACATCATCTTCAATAATTTCAGCTGTTCCTTCAATATTTACCGATTTCGATTTAACACGATAGCTGCATCCAACCTGCACGTCCTGCCAGGCTATCTCTTCGCCCAATGTCCAGTTGATGCAAACCTTCGGATTTTTTTTGATGGTCTCCCACATTCTTCCATGTTGTGCCGAATGCAGGATGACATTATCACCGTCCATTGCAAAATTCATCGGCAAAACGTAAGGTTCATCGTCGATCGACATGGCTACATAGCAGGTTTTGCACTTTTTCAGGATAGCATCAATCTCGTTTCGTTCGGTAATAAAATGTGTTCTCATAGTTTTTAGCTAATTGTTCTAAATCCAAGCAATACCGAAAGATCTTTCAATACTTCTTTCAGTTTCATGTGCTGGCCCATGTATTCCATCAATTTTTCGGTTTCGTTGTTTTTGCTGGCTTCGTTGATTTGTTGTTCGAGCTTTTTCAACATCAATTTTACTTTTTTCGATTTGTATTCCTGAACCAGTTTCGGAACCAAAAGATACAAAAGTTCACTTTCTGTTTCGATAAAAGCGCCGCCTTTGCTCCATCGTTTGCTTTCGATGTATTTGTCGGCCATGATGTTGCTGGCAAACTGACTGATTTCGGTATCAGGATGCTGGGTGAAAAACTTTACCGGATCAAAATCTTTGTTGTCAACATTTTCTTCCAGCGTTGCAATAATGAAACTGAAAGTGGGATCCACAGAAGTAAGTCCGTCGCTTTGAAGTTCTGAAAGTACATAATATCCCACGGTGTAAGATTTCATTTCATGGGTTTCCTCATCTTCAATATCGAATGCTTCCTGATGGAAATATTTCAGGAGAACACGGATGATCTCACGTTCTTC
>JAUYTA010001073.1 GCA_030695265.1 Bacteroidota bacterium | reverse complement strand
TGGTTTCGTATAGTTTTTGGCCTTCATACCCTTTCATGCTGACAATTGGCAAAAGGTAGTCATCAATCAATTTGCAGCTTTGTTTGAACCAATCCAGAAGGTTCTGAATTGATTCGGTTATCTTGATTCGTAGTATCTTTGCGTTCTTTCCTTCAGTCTTTTGGCGGCGGTAAACAATGTATTTCCCACCTTCAAACATTACTATATTTTTACTTTTCAGTCCGGCCATATCAACCCAGCTCATGCCCTGGGTATAGTACGAAAATAAAAACAAGTTCCGGCTCCAGTTCATTGGATATTTGTCCAGCTTTGCCGATTTCATCCGGTCAATGTATTCGCTTGACAAATATCGCTTTTCGGTTTCCTGTGCAAGTGCAGCAATTGAAAATCCATCTTTGCCAAATGGATAGGTAACGCTTGATGCTTCGCCGTCTTTAATGGCTTTGTTTACAATTGCCCTCAATGTTTTTATGTAGTACTTTTTTGTATTGCCAACACAACCCCGCTCATCCAGATACTCATCAAATCCTTTCACGAACTTGTAATCAATCTCATTAAATACCTTGTTTCCAAAATTCTTATCAAATCGCTTAATCATTTCAAGCGTTTGTTCGTAACATCTTTTGTTTCCAAATTTCCCGGCCTTGCTTAACTTTTCGATGTACTGCAAAAAATACGGTTCAATTCCCGTCTTTTTACTTTTATTCAGCAAAGTATCTTTGAACTGGTTAAGTGTCCAGTCCATTTTATTTTTCTCATAATCCTTTATCAAATCATTGCTTCTGACTGATATTTCATCCAGCCACGAATTTAGGGTTTCCCGGTCTGGGTGTAGGCTCTTGTCGTCTTTCCTTCCGGTTCTGTACCGTTGTGATTCGTCACTCCATTGACTTTTTATTTCGGTCGTTCCATCCCTTTTTTTGATTTCTACATAAGTTGCAGATATGCCCAAATTAATCGTTTTGCGCTTGTTTTCTTTTCGCACTACCAACACTACCGAATAACTGCCGTCTTTCAATTCATGGCCTTGATAATTGTCTAGTTTGAATGAATAATTATTGTTTTTCATATCTCCGATTTAATTCCCGACGTTTTCCCGACGGATTTTTTATAAAAGCCTATAAAAGCACCAAAATACAAGATATTGTAATTCAGTACAAATGTAATGAAATATAAATAGATACAAAGGAATATAAGGGTATAAATACACTTCTGGGGGGCGGGGGGTCGCAAGTTCAAATCTTGTCACCCCGACTATTTGAAAATAAAAGGGTTAGGCAGTAATGTTTAACCCTGTTTTTTTTAGTATGGGTGCCAGAGTCAACAACTATAAAAAAACAGCCAATTCCTTTTGTTAAGAATTGACTGCTTCAATGATTAATTTAGTGTTTCCAAAATTTAAATTTTGGATCTGGAACTTAGCTGATTATACTATTTTAGCTTTCAACTTTAAAAGTTCCATCTTCATATTTTCCAGATCCTGCATCAAATTATTTTTCGACGTAGAATCGTCCAATTGAGTTTTATAATTCAGAAAAAGTTGTTTATAGTATTCAACCCCCTTTTCCATATTGTCGTAAAAGGTGACAAAGTATTTCTTTTGCTTATCAGTAACTGGCTTAACAGTTTCCTCCAGTTTTCCGCCCAGATAGTCGATGTACATATTTATTTCTTTCACGAAAAAATTAGGACGGTCGGTACGTTCCATCACATTGGTACGTCCATAAATATGATCAACCATTCTTTTAAGTGAATAAAGGCTTGAAAAATAGGCCAGGTTTGGTCCGGGACAAATACTAACCGCAGTGCCTTCCATTTTAACATCCAAATCGTTTGCCATCAGGGTAGAAGCCGTAAGTCCGTTGCATAAACAAGCTTTATCTGTTATTTTACCAAGCTGTTTTTCAAAATCCATTTCATTGAGGTTCTGCTCTTTAAGCTCCTGAATTTTATCGCGTTGATATTCTTTTGACGCAGTGCAGATAGTTTGTTTTTCAGGAACAGGATTCAGTGCGAGGTATTTTTTCGTACAAGGAAATCCATATTTGCCAGCTTTATTTTGCGCTTCTTTTTTCAGGTCCATGCCATTACCGCGTACATTGTTAAAAATGACACCCAATGGCGAAACTTCACTCATGTAAAGATCTTCTTCTTTTGCTTTGCATAAAACTTCCAACGTTTCTTCATCAACTGTGGTAGCTTCCGGTACGAGTAAAAACGGGGTTCCCCACCCTATCGAATCCAAATTGTAATATTCAAGTAAAAACTGATGTTCGGTATTTGAACCAACTCCGCCCTGAGCGGTAATTTTTACCAGTAATGGTTTCTCCGGAACAGGTTTTCCCTTGTCGGCAAGCGCCTTTACATAAATTTCGTGAACAGCTTCAATTAATTGTTCTTTACTGTTCCTGAACTCTTCCAGAACAGGCCCCAGTAAAAAACCGTCGGTTGCAAAAGCATGCCCACCACAGTTAAGTCCCGATTCTACGCGGTATTCTGAAACCCAAATTCCTTTCTTTGCCAGAAAACGTCCCTGAATGATTGCTGAACGATAATCGCTTACCTTTAATATTACTTTTTTCTTCAGTTCCAGTGCAGCGTTCGGATAAAAATCTTCGAATTCTTCCAAATAACTGTACAGACGCGGGTTCATTCCGGCAGAAAGCACCAATGACGAACTTAAATCGCTCAATGCAAATCCACGAAGGGCCGATTGGGCATCACTGAAAATTGAAGGTAATTTCTCATCACCGGCATAAGCATCGCGGTCAAGTTTCGACATGATGTTTACATCTATCTCGCCTGCTACCAAATTTTCACTCAACCAATCCGAAAGTTTTTGCTTCATCTGACCAGTATTGATCATCTGATTGAATTTCAGTTTCAGATCAGAAAAATCGGGCAACATTTTAATGTATTTATCCAATTCCTCTTCGGTATGCGAAACAGAATTTTTCAGATCTTCAAACTTCTTTACAACGATTTCCTGAACAGTATTCAGATAAGCTGTAATGCGTTTGGCACGGTGATCTTCTGTTTTTGATGGGATTGATTGAAATGGCAAGTTGAATTTTTTGCAGTAAAACTCCCTCATTTTTTCCATCGAGATGTCATCGACCAGCGAAATTACAGAGGAAATGCCATAATGAGCTACTTTAATCGGTGAATCAATGGAATATCCCAGGCCCATAACAGGGATATGAAAAGTGTGCGGGTTATTATTGAAACTCATAAATAATAATTCTTGATTAATAATGGCGGTAAAAATAACTTATTCAGTTTAAATAGGAAAGATTAAATACTTATTAAACGACAGATTCAAAATAAAAACAATCTGTTTTTTGAACAAATTGCCATCATTCACAAGTGTTTTCGGTATTTTTTTAACAAAGAATGCAGATATTCGAAAAAGATGCCTGAAACAGGGAGATATCCGGAGCATATCAATTCATTGTAATCAAGGGTCAGTTTACCCCGAATTTTCGTGAATATTTTAGATATTCCATTTCCAATACTTGTCTTGTTATTGGTGCGCCATGTCCTGACTGGCACCAGCATCACAGTTACCCGTAAAAAATCAATCCTGGAGAAATGGTACATTACTCTACCAGTCGGTTTCATGGGAGGATTTTTATTGGCGAAATAGAATGGTAACACACTTGACCCTCTGTCCTGAAAGTATTTAGAAAGAGTATAAATTAGTAATCCCCTCCTATTTATAAACAATCTAAATTAGAAGACAAACTTTGCTTTCAACGCTGTATTTCAATAAATTACAAATCACGCTTTTACGTTTAAAAACAAAACGAGCCCGACTTGGACCGACATACTGATATTGGCACATATTTCTATATCTAATTTTCTATATGTTTGTATGTCATTCATAATTATTCTACAACATGGCTCATAAACGTCGTGATTTTATAAAAATATCTTCGCTAAGTGCGGCAGGCCTAATTTTCGGAAGTCAATATCTGCGTTCGTCAGTTCCAGATTATTCGAAAAAAGGATTGGGAGCTTTAGGACCGCTGAGCTTGCAAAGAACACCCACTTATTGCGAGATATGCTTTTGGAAATGTGCAGGTTGGGTGCATAAAAACGAAGATGGTTCAATCAAAAAAGTTGTCGGAAACGATGAAGACACCAATTGCAATGGACGTCTTTGTCCGAGGGGAACCGGCGGTGTTGGCATGTATTACGATGAAGACCGCTTAAAAACTCCGCTGATTCGAGTAACAGGAGCCGACGGAAAACAAGCTTTCCGCGAAGCAAGCTGGGACGAAGCGCTGGACGTGGTGGCTGAAAAACTTCAGAAAATAAAAGCTGAACATGGGGCTGAATGCACAGCTCTGTTCACCCACGGTTCAGGAGGCCATTATTTCGGCAACCTGCTGAAAGCTTTCGGATCGGGAAACATTGCAGCTCCTTCGTATGCCCAGTGCCGTGGCCCCCGCGAAGTGGCATTTATCGCAACTTTCGGCGCTGGGCTTGATTCTCCGGAACCTACGGACATTCGCGATACCCGTTGTTTGGTATTAATTGGTTCACACCTTGGCGAAAACATGCACAACGGTCAGGTGCAGGAAATGTCGGATGCCATCGACAAAGGCGCTGCGATAATTACTGTTGACCCACGTTTTTCAACAGTTGCCAGCAAATCGAAATTCTGGCTACCCA
>JAUYTA010001072.1 GCA_030695265.1 Bacteroidota bacterium | reverse complement strand
GAGTTCCAGATATCAATGGTTGGATGACCTGCTGCTGCTTCAGCCATTGGAGTTGCTCCAGAAAAGCCGTCGATAGCTTGTTTGCCACCAAGGCTGATCCAGACTGAATCTCCCGACATTTGGCTTGGATAAGCAAAGAAGACAAATGCCCTTGCTACCAGGGCTGGATTCCATATATTCATTCCGGTTCCACCAAAGACTTCTTTCACAAATACCACTGAAAAAGCGGTAGCGATTGCAATCATCCAAAGTGGCGTATTTATAGGCATTACCATTGGAATCAACATCCCTGATACCAAAAAACCTTCCTGAATTTCATGACCACGAAGCTGTGCAAATACAAACTCAATGCCCAAGCCTACAATGTAGGAGACCATAATTACCGGCAAAACCCGAAGGAATCCATAAAGGAATATTTCCATAAATCCAACTCCCGACAATTCGCCAACTGCAGCGAAATGCTGAAAACCAGCATTGTACATACCCATCAACAAAGCCGGTACCAAGGCAAAAACCACCAAGCCCATCGTACGTTTCAAATCGATGTAATCGTGGATGTGCGACCCGCTTTTCGATGTGTTTTTCTGAACGAAAAACAAGGTGAACATGCCATCGTGAACAGAATGGAGCCATTGGTACTTAGCTCCTTTCTGAACGTATGGCTTGGTATTTTCGAAGAATTTTTGTATAAATTTCATCTGTAGCTTTTTTTTCAACTAAACTGTTAACCCAATTCTTTCATCATCAGATCTAATCCCTGACGAACAATGTCCTGAACTTTTATTTTGGAAGTGCAGGCATATTCGCACAAAGCAAGGTCTTCTTCAACAATCTCATATATCCCCAACTGTTCCATTTTGTCAATATCATTGGCCAGAATGGCTTTCAGCAGGTAAACCGGAAGTATATCCATCGGCAAATATTTTTCGTATTGTCCTGAAAGTACAAATGCTCTTTCGCCACCATGCAAATTGGCATCAAGCGTGTATGATTTTTTGGGAAATAATTTCGAGAAGAAAGTATTGCTTGCTGTAAATTTATTGAACCCGGGATCTGCCCAGCCCATAAATTCGTATTTATCACCTTCAGGAATTACAGTACATTGCTGGTCGAAAAATCCAAGAAAATCATCCTGTTCAACATGTGTTCCTGTTAAAACATTTCCGCTGATAATACGTTCTTTAACTTCTTTCTTTGTATTGTTGACCAAAATATTTTCGAGACAAGCGCCAAAAATGGTAGGATAATATTTGGGGAAATTCACTTCGGATCCAGTCAAAGCGATGATCTTCCTCATATCAATTTTGCCAGTTTCAAACAAACGTCCGATGAAAAGCACATCAAGCAGATTAATGGTCCATACGATTTCACCTTTATTGATTGGTGCTACCTGATGGATCTGGATTCCAACAACCCCAGCAGGATGTGGTCCTGAAAAAATGTTCGTTTCCACATTTTTCAACTGTCCTAAAAATCCAACATTTCCATCAGGAAGTCCAAGAAATACTTTCCCGTCAGTAAGTTTTGCCAGTGCATTGATCCCTGTTTGCAATATTTTTTCCTGCCCTTTCATGATGAATGAATAATCGGGGGCCAAAGGTGCGCTATCGAAACATGAGATAAATATATTTTTGGGGACATCCGCAGTCTTTGCCAATATTCCATAAGGACGTTGCTTCAGAAAAGGCCACAATCCGCTTTGCAGCAATTGCGTTTTGACCTGCTCCCGGGAAAGAGTCGAAGGATCTGCCTTGGCAAATACCAGACTTTCCATCTTTCCATCTGATTCAACTACAATTTCAAGGATTTTTCGACGCTCGCCGCGATTAATGGCCTTTACAGTGCCGCTTACGGGCGATGAAAAGAGGATGTCAGGATGATACTTGTCGAAAAACAAGGCATCACCGGCTTTAACCTGCATGTCCGTTTTCACTTTTAGTTTTGGGGTCAATCCCGGAAAATCGGTGGGTTTGAGGGCAACAGTCCTGATCTGCGAAGCCGATCCTAAAACTGCTTCAGCACCCCCTTTTAACCGGATATCCAGTCCGCGTTTTAATTTGAAATGCTTTGACATTTTATTCCCTAATTGTTAAGTGATTTATAGGCTGGCAAAAGTAAAAAATTTAAATACTTTTCCCAA
This sequence comes from Bacteroidota bacterium, assembly GCA_030695265.1. Classification (GTDB taxonomy): domain Bacteria; phylum Bacteroidota; class Bacteroidia; order Bacteroidales; family Prolixibacteraceae; genus Aquipluma. The sequence goes on along the minus strand of JAUYTA010001072.1, from coordinate 2,002 downwards.
TCTTTGTTGTTGAAACTTATATTAATTGAAATATTTATATACTTGGTAGCGTTATCAGGAAAGATGGTTTTTATCTGTTTTTTGATATAAATCAACTTTCAGGTAAAATCGGGTAAAAAATTATCAAAAATGATCAGAAAAACAGTGCTTTTAGCATCACTCTTAAGTATTATTTTAACGTTAAATTCGTGGGCAGTACAAAAGGCTGAAAAGTATTATTACCAGAATGCGGTTTACAAGGAAGGGATAAAATCGGTTCAGCTTTTCAGGGATGGAAACGAACTTTCGAACCCGATGATTGAGCTTGGAAGTGATGTGAAACTTGTGCTTAAATTTGATGATCTTACTGAAGATGTCAGTCAATATTCCTACACCATTATACATTGCGATGCCAACTGGAATGAATCTTATATTCAGCAGAGCGAATATATCTCGGGGTTTCCTGATAATCCGGTGAGCGATTATGCCATGAGTTTCAACACTACCGTGAAGTATGTAAATTACCAGCTCCGGATTCCGAATGAAGAGTGCGCTCCAAAATATTCGGGCAATTATGCATTGGTGGTTTTTGCAGAAAACAACCGTGAAGACCTTGTTTTAATTCAACGGTTTTATGTGGTAGAACCCCTGGTCAGAATTGAAGGATTGGTAAAAAAAGCCACTTTCGATCCGTTTAACGGGGATAACCAGGAAGTCGATTTCAAGATTTATCATGACCGGTTGAAACTTCTAAATCCGCGTGAAGACATTCAGGTAGTTTTGATGCAGAACAGACGTTGGGACAATGCGATACTGAATTTGAAACCAAATTATATCCGTGACAACATTCTCGACTATGATTACAATAAAGAGAATGTATTCCCGGGAGGCAATGAATTCCGGTATTTCGATATCCGTACAACAAGGTATAAAGGCGAGAATGTTCAGGACATAAAGTTTTTCAGACCCGTTTACCATGTTACGTTACTTCCCGATGCTGTTCGCAGCAACAAAAAATACTTTTCGTACAAAGAGATGAATGGCAATTTTGTGATTGAAAGTCAGGATAGAGTTACTGATTTTGATACAGAATGTGACTACGTTTTTGTTCATTTCCAGTTGCCGATGGAAAGCAGGCTGGTTGGCGGATCGGTGAATGTATTTGGTGCAATGACCGGGTGGAATGCCAACAAAACCAACGAAATGCAATGGAATTTTGTAACCGCAGGTTATGAATTGACGATGATGTTAAAACAAGGATATTATAACTATCAATACGTATATGTTCCTGAAGGATCAAAAAAAGCAGATTCTGTAAATTTAGAAGGAACCTTCTTTGTTACCGAAAATGAATACCAGATTTTTGCCTACTATCATGACCTGGCAAGCCGCTACGACCGTCTGGTTGGATTTACAACTTTGAATTCTCTGGTTAAATAACTTCGGAAAGATTTGACGATTGAAATGGAACTTTGAAGTAAATTTCGAAACTAAAAACCCAATCCCTAATTCTGAACACTGAGACTGAACTCTGAGACTGAACACTTCCCCCACTACCGAACAATCTTCAGCGTACTTTCTTCCCTGTCGTATGGCAGATCGAATGAAAAAACAGAACCTCTGCCAAGTTTAGAGTTTACATTTAAGCTTCCGCCAAGTAACCGCACGTAATGTTGCGAAATTGACAATCCAAGACCAGTACCTTCATAGTCGCGGGAGGTGCGGTTATCAAGCTGATGAAACCGTTCAAAAATACGTTCCTGGTCTCTTTCGGCAATTCCTATTCCGGTATCTTTTACAAAAAATTGAATTTGGGTTGATTCGATAATCCTGTATCCAAACTCAACCTCTCCCCTTTCAGTAAATTTTATTCCATTATCGATGAGCTTCTGGAGAATTGCATGAAGAAGAACAGGATCGGTGATAAATGCAAATTTCGGATTGGAGTTTTCGCAGGATAATTTTATCCTGATATCCTTTTTGTCTTCCTCTTCATAGCTGAACTCCCGGTACAGAGAAACCA
>JAUYTA010001068.1 GCA_030695265.1 Bacteroidota bacterium | reverse complement strand
GGGTTTGGACCGACAGTTGTGTCGAGTTTTTTCTTTCCCCTGAAGGAAATGACGAATACTACAACCTGGAAATAAACTGTATCGGAACGATTTTACTCGGATTCAGGAAAAAAGGCGAGCCGGCAATTCATGCAACAGATAAGCAAATTGCGACAATCCGCAGAATTTCAAGTTTGGGTGAATCGACTTTCCCGGAACGAAAAGAAACCACCGAATGGCAAATTACAATTGCGATTCCGTGGAAAGTGTTTTTTAAGCACAACCTGGAACAGATACAGGGAAAGAAAATGCGTGGAAACTTTTACAAATGTGGAGACGAACTATCTGTTCCTCATTTCGTTTCATGGACCAAAATAAAAACCCCCCAGCCATCGTTTCATGTTCCTGAATTTTTTGGCGGACTTGAGTTTTAAATCCTAAAAAATACCAACTATGACAACAGTAAAAACTACCTATTTGGGTGATTTGCGCACCGAAAATATTCATCTGCAATCGGGTAGCAAAATAGTTACCGATGCACCCACCGATAACCGTGGAAAAGGCGAAGGCTTCTCTCCCACCGATATGCTTGCAACAGCTTTGGCCAACTGCATCATGACTATCATGGGCATCAAAGCGATGGACAACGGTATTGATCTGACAGGTACCGAAATTGAAATCACTAAAATTATGGCAGACGCTCCTCGCCGTGTGGCCGAAGTCGTAATGGAATTCAACTTTCCGAAGAAAGGCTATTCCGAAGAAGAAAAACGGCTCATCGAAAGTGTCGCCGGAATCAGTCCGGTTCCGTTAAGCGTGCATCCTGATTTGAAACAAACGATTAAGTTTAATTGGTGAATGACGAAGCTTGCTATTGGTGCTTGCAATTCTAAAGTTTAACATTTCCAAGTACCTCAACCATCGCTCTTCTGCTTTTATATTGAATTTTATATTGGGCGATCATCGCTTTTGCCATTTCCTTTCCGCCTTCAATGCTACCGATCATTTTAAATAAGCGGGCAAGGTATTCGTAATGGTTCCGCCCAATATTTCTTTCGGCATATTGATTAATTACCCTCCGGAATAAATCAAGGGATTCATTGGGGTAATCTGCTGCAAAGTGCTTATGGTATTGTTCTATTCTTTCGATCGTAAGGTGTTTTTCAATATATTTTTTTAATCCGGAGGCATCATGCTCTTCGGCTAAAACATCAGCAACAGAACTGCTGAAGTTTTTTCCATTAATTTCGTAATGAGCAATAATCTTCTGCACTTCCTTTTCCCATTCGCCTGGTTTGAAAGAAGATTTGTAGATGCGGTAATGTTCCTTTTCAAAATAGTTTTCAATAAATGCGAAAGCTATTTTTCGTATCACCGGAATGTCATGTTCTTTTTCGGCGATGGACAATGCCAACGCGTCCCATTCCCGATGATAATAATTAGTATCGTTTTGACTGGTAGTATAATAATCAGCAATTAGCTTTTTCGCTTCCGGAAATTTTCCTTCGGCTATTTTTTGCTGAACGACCTGCTTGCGGAAACTTTTAATTTGGAGATTCTCTAAAACAAGCTGCCATGCAGTTTCGGGTTGTTTGTTCTTCCTGTAAAAAGCAATTTTCCGTTCAATTATTCCTTGTGCTACAGATGAACTTTTATCGCTAATGCTCTGCAATAGTTTATCCTGTAACTTGATAAATTCATCGAATTCCTTTTCAGTATGGGCAAGCTCAGCTAAAAGATCGTTGAAGCTATCATCCATATCCGCACGCTCATATTTAGGTTTGCCTATTTCGGCCATGCAATATTGAAACAGCTCATTTGAATTTATTGAAGGGTTTGATGCTATTTCTGTTAAAAGTTCAAAAGGTTTTTCCATATAAACAGGATCAATGCACTCGATAATTTCATCTTCAACATCCTCCATCCAATCTGCATATTCTTCAATGCATGCTTTGCAAATGGCAATTGCTTCATCGAAACGCTTTTGGAAAATATAATCCCTGGCTTTTGTAAACCATTCGTCCAAAACATCTATCTCTATTGAATTTCCATCATAGTCATATAGATCATCATAGTCAAAATCAATATCTTTTAATGAGTTGCGCAAAGCCTGTCTATAATTGTTTTCCTGCTTGCCGGTAGCCTTGTGCAGAAATTCCAAAAGAAGTTTATTGGTGAATTCTGGATTATATTTAGCGTGACTGACAATAAAATTAACCAACTCCTTATGAGGGACATTTTGTAATAACCCTTCAATAGAAATGGCAGCTTCTTTGGGATTTTCCTTGTTTTTTACAATGCGGTTGTCGATCACGTTCTTGATCATACCAATATGCTTACAGGGAGAATAATCACTGGGGCAGGAACACGAGTAAGTTTCAATTTTGCCCTTGTTAATTTTTATCTTGATGTTATAGGTTCCATAATTGCCGAGGTATTTTGCCTGCCAGGTATTTTCAGCTGTTTCCTGAAGGCTGAGGATATCGTTTTGCATCATTTACTATATTTTTAAATTTTCCCAAGTCGTCTTAACTCCCAGAAACATTTAGCTGTCGCGTTAATATCTACTGCCGCATTATGAGCTTCTTCAAAACCGGTCCTGAAAAGTTTGTAATGCAATTCAGACAGTTTTGGCCATTTGTTTAGATCGTTAACAGGCGCTTTCCAGTTTTTGGGCAATCCGGTTGTTTCAGTGTCGAAAAATAGATACATATCATATGGATTTCGTGGATATTATCAAATTTCTTGGTTGAATTCTTCATGCGTCGATCCGAATGGGAATCCGTTTGACGTATAACCGACAATAAAAGTAAAATTTTCATCTGAATCAAGCAGAAAAACAGCCGCATCTTCACTATTTCGTTTCTCTCTTTTTTCATTTTTCTGTTCGAGGAGCAACTGATGTGAATTTATTATCTGTTTTTCCAGAATTTCCGGAATCACCACTCCGATTGATTTCAGTTCATTAATTGCACAAATTTTGTCAACTCCAAACCATTTTGCGTAACCTGAAATAATCCTTTTCCCATTATAAGTTTTAATCCAACTTTTGGCAACATTTATCCTTTCCGGTTTTTTGAGTCTTTTTCGCTTTGGTGTATTACCAATGTTTGTATTCTTCTGACTGTTTGTCATTTTGAAAATTGAAGATGCAATTTGGCAAAATGTTTCAAATTTAATCATGTTTCAAATTTAGAAAATTGATTTTTAATCCAGAAAACTTCAACTTTTCTTTTTGCATAACCAACACAATCCTTTAACTTCGCTTCCAATTAAATCGAATCTTTAAAGAATTCACATCATGTCGGTTTCCCGTTTTGGCGTTTCGCTGGAAGAAGAGCTATTGACAGCCCTTGATCAGTATGTGACTGAGAACAATTTCTCGAACCGGTCGCAGGCAATCCGTTACCTGATTGAGAAAAACCTGGTGGAGCAAAAATGGAAATGCGGCAATCT
>JAUYTA010001067.1 GCA_030695265.1 Bacteroidota bacterium | reverse complement strand
GAATTTGAACGGATGTCGGATGAAGATTTTGCAAAATTGTCGGATTCAGAAATCGAAAAACTGACCAACAATTACATTGGTTCATTCGAGAAAGATGCACTTTTGCTCAAAGAATACAACAAACAGTTTCTGAAAATATTGCCAAAGAAAAAAGTACTGATGATGTACAGAACTGAAAATGAATTCAGGTCGCATCTGATCAGGGAATATAAGAGGGGGAAAAAGGGAGAATAAAGTAAAAAGCCGGAAGTTCCGGCTTTTTTTATGCTATAACCTATATTTTCCCTTTTCCAGAAACTCAATGGTTTTATTGATCCCGACATACATCAGTGTGTCTTCACGCACAAATGAAACCTTTTTCCTGTAATCAGCCAGAAAATGTTCCAGAAATTCTGAAGTCTTTGCCGGTCTCCTGAATTCCATTGCCTGTGCGGCATTGTACAATTCGATGGCCAGAATACTGTAAATATTCGTTGCCACTTTCAGCGCTTTGGTCGCAGCATTTCCTCCCATGCTCACATGGTCTTCCTGCTCGTTCGACGAAGGAATGGAATCAACGGAAGCAGGCGTACTCAATTGTTTATTCTGACTGACAATAGATGCCGCTGCATATTGCGGGATCATAAATCCTGAATTCAGGCCCGGATTAACCACTAAAAACTCCGGAAGCTGATGATCACCGGAAATGAGCCGATAGGTGCGCCTTTCAGAAATACTACCGATTTCGGACAACGCAATGGCCAAAAAGTCCAGCGACAAAGCCAGCGGTTCGCCATGGAAATTTCCTCCTGAAATAATAAGGTCATCATCCGGGAAAACCGTTGGGTTATCAGTTACTGAATTGATTTCAGTTTCCACTACTCCTGCCACATAGTTCACCGCATCTTTCACTGCACCATGAACCTGTGGAATGCACCTGAAAGAATACGGATCCTGCAAATGTGCTTTTTTTCGGTTGATCAATTCGCTGCCTTCGAGCAGTTTCCTGAAATTGGCAGCAGTTCTGATCTGTCCCGGATGCGGACGGATCTCCTGAACCTGGGCCATAAACGGCTCTATAAGTCCATCAAAACTATCGAGCGACAAAGCACCGATGATATCTGCATAATCGAGCAACCGAAAAGCTTTCAGGAGAGTAAAAACGGCATGGGCGCTCATAAATTGGGTTCCGTTCAGCAAAGCCAATCCTTCTTTTGCCTGAAGTCGGATTGGCTCCCACCCCATTTCCAGCAACACTTCGGATGCTGATTTTTTGATTCCGTGGTGATAAACTTCGCCCAAACCG
>JAUYTA010001062.1 GCA_030695265.1 Bacteroidota bacterium | reverse complement strand
AAATCGCCGCCCATTCTGGTGTCGATAAGGAAGTTGAGGTTTACTCCTTTAAAGTTGAATTCGTTGTTAATACCACCGATCCAGTCAGGAGTGTAGTTACCGAGTACTTTTAAGTCGCCTTGTGCAGGAAGTCCGTTACGGTAAATGATCTGCCCATCAGGAGCTCTTTCAAAGTCATATCCGAAGAGTGAACCATATTTTTCACCAGGAATTGCCATTACTTTTAAACTCCAGTAAGTTCCAAGTTCGTATTGTTCAATACCTTCAGCGAGCTCAACAACTTCATTCTGATTTTTCGACCAGTTAATCGTAACATCCCAGTTCAATCCTGTTTTCGATTTCAGGATAGATCCGCCAAGCAGTACTTCAATACCGCTGTTATCAATCTGACCGGCATTTGTAACTTTGGTTCCATAACCTGATGATGCTGATATTGGCACTGAGATAATTTGGTTGGTAGCGCTTGAATTATAGTAGGTTACATCTAATCTGACGCGATCTCTGAAGAACCTGAAATCACCACCAACTTCAAATGAAGTTACAAATTGCGGTTTTAAACCTGCATTCGGCAATTCGTTAGGAATGAACTGGTTCAAAAGTTTTGTACTGGCATTCCATCCATCACCAAATGATACGGTTGGTAAAAGTTTGAAAGGATCTGTATCAGCGCCTACTTTTGCCCAACTGGCCCTTAATTTACCGAATGAAACGATTGCAGGATCAACTTCAAACATTTCTGTCAATACCCCGCTGAATTGTACTGAAGGATAGAAGAAAGAGTTGTGTTCAGCAGGCAATGAGCTTGACCAGTCGTTACGTCCCGAAAAATCGACATATAGCATTGATTTATATCCGAATTGACCCGAAAAATAAAGACTATTTATTTGTTTTCTCCAGCGGAAATTATCAGCAACCTGAGGTACAAGCGAGTTTTTTACATTATATACACCGTCAACAGCCAGTTCAGGAGCTTCTACAAAGTCCCAGGTGCGGCTGTATTTCATGGCGTTTCCTCCAACGCTAAATCCTAATTCAAATTCGTCAAACTTTTTGTTTGCACTGATAAGGAAATCGCTGTTGTTTTCTTTATAAAGATCAACTTCTTCCATATAGTATCCATTAGGAAACTCCTGCATGTGCTTAGCCCTGCGGGTGGTATTTATATTCGAGTAATAGTCAACCCCTGAGCGAACAAAAGCGCTTAACCAATCGGTAAATTGATATTTTGCAGTTACGTTTCCGAAAAAGCGTTCGCGGTTATTGGTATTCAGGTTTTCGTATAAAATAGCATACGGGTTATTGTGATAGTTCGTATTCCAGTTATACCATGAACCATCCGCATTGCGATAATTTTTAAGGGCGGACAGATCAACCTGACGACCAAACCATTTGAATTGCTGCATGATGTTGTCAGGGTCGTAACCATAACCGGGCAAGTTAGGGCTGTCAGTACTCACATACGAGCCAGATGAAGAAAAATTCAATTTGTCAGTCAACTGTGAGCTACCATTGAACGTGAAAGTATTCTTTTTCAACTTGGTATTCTCCAACATTCCTGACTGATCAAGGTTGGTAAGTGAAACCCGGAAGTTTGTTTTTTCAGTTGATCCTGTAAGTGCTACTGAAGTAGTAGCTGTCACGCCGTTAACAAAGAAATCTTTCACATTGTTTGGATGTGAAACCCATGGGGTTGCTTCACGGACACCATTATTCACAGGGGAATTAAACTGAGGTAATTTAAGACCGGCATCCAGTTTTGGACCCCAACTTTCATCTGTTCCGTCATTTACACCACCACCGGCACCGTCAAAATATTCAAATCTGCCGGCTGAACCTTGTCCGTATTGGTTTTGATAATCCGGCAGGCGAAGGGGATTTTCGAAAGTAGTTGAATTGCTCATTTCAATTCCAATACCTGTACTTCCTTTACCCGTTTTGGTGGTAATTACTATTACCCCGTTTGATGCACGTGAGCCGTAAAGCGCGGCCGCATTTGGACCTTTCAGTACAGAAATTGATTCAATATTGTCAGGATTAATGTCCTGAACTCCACTACCACGGTTAACACCTTCATTCCCGGTATTCCCAAAGTTTGAGTTCGCCATCGGAATTCCATCAACTACGAACAGAGGCTGGTTGTTTCCGTCAAGTGAGTTAACACCACGAAGGATAATACGGGCAGAAGCTCCAACTGCTCCCGAACTGTTGGTGATTTGAGCGCCAGAGACTCTTCCCTGAAGGGAATTGATTACGTTGGTTTCTTTTGCCTTGGTAATGTCTTCACCTTTAACATCCTGAACCGCATAACCGAGGGCTTTCTTCTCCCTGGATATACCCAACGCAGTTACAATTACTTCATCAACTGCGATGTTGTCAGGAGCCATGCTGACACTAATAGAAGTTTGATTGCCAATAGCAACTTCCTGAGAAGCCATGCCAACAAAAGTGAATACCAAAGTTTTGGCATCCTGCGGAACTTTCAAACGGAATACACCATCCATGTCGGAGATAGTTCCCAATGTTGTTCCTTTTACCGAAACAGAAACCCCAGGAATAGAACCTCCATCATCTGCGGAGGTAATTTTGCCTGAGATCTCCTTGGTTTGGGCCACAAGGACCTGCAAACCAATTGCAAAGAATGCAAGCAATAACGCGATTTTTTTCATGTAAATAAATTTAAATTAAACAGCATTTATTTATAAATAAACTTAGGCAGGTTAAATACAGTTAAAATCTATCCTTTAAAGTTTTTCAACTTGTAAAATATGATTCCCCCAAATCAAATTTTTCGGTGATTTTAATGTAATTTATCGAGACCCCTTTTCAATATAGGCATTAATCCAGATATGTATCAATACCTAATACCATCACAAATTTAGAAAAATGTGAACAGCATGAATAGACTTCATGAAAAAATATATACACATTTTAACACTGTTAACATATCTTAAAAAAATATCAAGGGCTTAAAGATAAGGGTATTTAAATATAAACTATTGAATCATAAACAATTGAAGTGTTGTTTTTTCAGAAATAATGGGCGCTATTTAGAATCGTTATAAATTAAAGAATTGTTACCAAATCAGCGATTCCATTGATAAACCATGTTTTTATGGGATGTTTTATCTCCAAATGCGATGTGCAAGACGTAATTTTAATTGAATTTATTGAATCGGGTACCTTATTTTGGCCATCATTTAAAAACATTACCTGATCCATCCCAAATGCAAGCGCCCCTTCAATATCTGTTTCCCAAGAATCACCAATCATAATACTTCTCTTCTTGGGGGCATTGGTAGATTTTAAGGCGTGTTCGAAAATTTCACGGTGTGGTTTTGTATTCTTTATTTCTTCTGAAATAAATACTTTGCCGAAGAAGCCGGTCAATCCGCAATTCCTGAGTTTGGCATTTTGAACTTCCCTGAACCCATTGGTAATTATGTGCATCTGATACCCTTTTGCTTTCAGATAGCTCAGTGTTTCAATAGTGTCCGGAAACAAACGGGTTTGTAAAGCCATGTTTTCGAGATAAAGCCGGTTAATTCCTTCCCAATCCTGGTTGGTAACATGAAAAGCTTCGAGCGACCTCGAAAAACGCCCGGTAATTAAAGTCTTTTTGGTGATTTTTTTTGTGCGGTAGTCACTCCAGAGCGATTCGTTGATTTGCTCATATAATATAAAGTATTCTTCGAACGATTTGAGTTGACCAATCAAATCCAGTTTTTCGAGTGTCTGTTTCAGCGCTTCACGCGAATTGACGGAAAAGTCCCAGAGGGTATTGTCCAGATCAAAAAAAAGGTGAGTGTAACGGCCTCCCCCAAAAGCCTCCCCCCGGCCCCCTCCGAAGGGAAGCCTCCCCAACCCCTCCAAAGGAGGGGCGTTTGGGTTCGCAGTATCATAAACTAGTGTCTTCATATAGGCTTTCTAGAAAGGTTGGGATGGGGCT
>JAUYTA010001058.1 GCA_030695265.1 Bacteroidota bacterium | reverse complement strand
ATGCATTGGCACAGAGAACCTCCAAAAGGAAAGCAGGCTGTTCTCTGTGTTTTTTTCTGTTCACCAGTGAGGGTTTCACTTGAAGTGAAGCCCTCACTACCTTCTATCAAAGCAAAGCCCTAACACATCGAGAATTTTTCGAACAAAATTTGGTACTTAGAAACCTCCGTACAAAGGATGCCACCCCATACATCAAACCTTATTAATCTCATACAAATCAATAAGATAATAAGGTTGGATTACAGCGGGAATCGGAGGCTACTAAGGTTGCCTTGAAAAATAAGGTTTTAGAAATTCATTCAGAAGTACACAAAATAGCCATGGTCAATACTGCTAATATATACGTGGTTTTTCAGCAATTAAAAATCACCGCGCCCATGTGCGACTACGATAAAAGCCGTTAACTTTGTAACGTCTAATAAAATCGCTAAAAAAAAGAGTTTCAATAAACATGGAAACAGGAATAAAACATATTTCAAAAACCGCACTGATCATACTATTTTTATTTACCGTATTTATTAATATTGCTGCCGCACAGTCAGTATTTGTTGGCAAAGCGGGAGCAGAAGGTAAAGTGTTAAGAAAGTATATTGAACCTTCAGAATTGAAAAAAATCGTTGATAACCCGGTCGATTCCATATGGATTATTGATGTGCGATCAGAAAAAGCTTTTAAAAATGGTCATATTCCCACGGCCAAATCATTTCCTTCAGGAACAATAATGAGTAGACTAAATGAAATTCCGAAAGACAAGTACTTGATTATATACTGCACTGTGGGTGGCACGGTGAAGATGGTTTCAAAAAAACTGCGTAAAGCAGGATATAAAAGGTACATCAACTGGGGTGGACTTTCAAGATGGGAATGGGAAAGAGCAACTGATTAAACAATCAGTATTTCCGCAGATTTAGCTTATTTGCGCAATTAAAACAAACTATCGTCAAACAACAATAATTGGTAAAAAATGAGAATTGAATACGACATCAAACTGGGTTTTAAGGATGTAATGTTTAGGCCAAAGCGGTCAACCCTGAAAAGCCGCTCGCAGGTGAGCCTGGATCGTACGTTTAAAATGAAGCACACAAATACCGAATGGACCGGAATTCCGATTATGGCCGCAAACATGGATACGGTGGGCACTTTCGAAATGGCAATAACCCTTGCTGAAAAAAAACTGTTTACAGCCATCCACAAACATTACAGCATTGAGGAATGGAACCGGTTTATGGCAGTGGCTCCGCAGGGAATAGAGAATTACATTGCCATTAGCACCGGAACCGGATCGCGTGATTTTGAGAAGATTGACCAACTTTTAAATGCCAACCCTCAGTTGAAATTTATTTGCATTGATGTGGCAAATGGCTATTCGGAGCATTTTGTGGCGTTTGTAAAACAAGCCCGAAAAAAATACAGCGATAAAATTATTATTGCCGGAAATGTGGTTACCGGCGAAATGGTTGAAGAATTGTTGCTTGCCGGCGCCGACATTATTAAAGTCGGAATTGGTCCGGGATCGGTTTGTACCACGCGTGTAAAAACCGGGGTTGGATATCCTCAACTATCGGCAATTATTGAATGTGCCGATGCTGCTCACGGTCTTGGCGGACAAATCATCAGCGATGGAGGCTGCTCAACTCCGGGCGATGTAGCCAAAGCTTTTGGTGCCGGCGCTGATTTTGTGATGCTCGGCGGAATGCTTGCCGGACATGACGAAAGTGGTGGTTCAACCATCAAGAGAGATGGTAAAACTTACAAACAGTTTTATGGCATGAGTTCGGCCACTGCCATGGACAAACATGCCGGAGGTGTAGCCGATTACCGCGCCAGCGAAGGTAAAACAGTTCAAGTTCCTTACCGCGGAAAAGTTGACAATACCATTCAGGATATTTTGGGAGGTATCCGCAGTACCTGTACTTATGTTGGCGCGTCGCAGTTAAAGGAATTGAGCAAACGAACCACATTTATTCGCGTTGCTGAACAGGAAAACAGGATTTATACCCGATAACCGATGATCCTCAAAATACTTTTTGTGATTGCCATTGTACTGCAATTTTTTGCGGTGGGTGTTGCGCTAAAACTTACCAGGGTTACAAAGTTCAATTTTTCGTGGATGTTGCTCACGATTGGCTTTATCATGATGGCCGTCATGCGTTTGGTCGAGTTTCTGCCTTATGTCAGCAATATTAAACCACAGGATTACCGCGAAATATTTGTCTGGATGGGCGTATTCACCTCGCTTGCCTTTGCAATCGGCGTTTTCATGATCCAAAAGATTTTCAAATACATGAAACGGGTAGAAGATTCGCGCCGGCAGACTGAAAAAATGTTCCTGAATACCATTATTCAAACCGAAGAAAAAGAACGCAAACGGTTTGCAAAAGATTTGCACGATGGACTTGGGCCATTGCTTTCGACTGTAAAAATGTCGGTTTCGTCGCTGGCTCAAATGAAACACAATGAGGCATCGCGCGAAATCGTTGAAAACACTGAACTGGTTATCAATGAAGCGATCAAGAGCCTGAAAGAGATTTCGGACAATCTGAGTCCGCATGTTTTAAATAATTTCGGACTGGTACGTGCACTGAGCAATTTTTCGAATAAAATCAACATTACCAAAACCATCCGGATTAACCTGGTTTCGAACCTGAAAGATGAACGTTTTGACAGCAATGTGGAAGTTGTTTTGTACCGGGTTGTCTGCGAGTTAATAAATAATACCATCAAACATGCAAAGGCTAAAAAGATCGACCTATCTTTGACAAAAGACGGTGATTACCTGACCATCATTTATCAGGACGACGGCAAAGGTTTTAATGTGGCCAAAGTGATTGAACAGCCTGCCACCAGCGGAATGGGTTTTTCCAACATTTATTCGCGTATCAATTCGCTGAAAGGTGAAATCAACATTGAGAGTGAGCACAAAAAAGGAACATGGGTAACCATAAAAGTTAAAATGCATGACGAGTAATCAATTGAAACGCAAAATAATCATCGTTGACGATCATACCCTTTTCAGGAATGGACTGCGCATTCTTTTGAACAACCTGGAAAATTACCATGTAATTGCCGAAGCCGCCAATGGCAAACTATTTCTTGATCTGCTTGAAACAGAAGCACCTGACATTGTTCTGATGGACATTAACATGCCGGTGATGGATGGAATTGAAGCTTCTGCAATTGCCCATGAGAAATATCCCGATCTGAAGATCATCACCTTGTCGATGTATGGCGAAGAAGATTATTACTATAAAATGGTGAATGCCGGAGTTAAAGGATTTGTACTTAAAAATTCGGACATCAAAGAAGTGAAAACTGCGCTGGATGTGGTTTATGATGGTGGCTCGTTCTTTTCTGCTGAATTACTTCAAACATTGGTCAACAGCCTGAAATATTCAGCTAAAAGCAACGAATTTCATACTGAATTATCTGAACGGGAAATGGAAATCCTGATACTGATCTGTCAGGGAATGTCGAACCAGGAAATTGCAGATAAACTTTTCATCAGTAAACGTACGGTTGATAAGCATCGCGCCAACATCCTCGAAAAAAGCGAAAGCAAAAATACCGCGCAATTGGTGGTATATGCTATAAAAAACCGGTTGGTGGAGCTTTAGTTCGGTTAGTCGTGGAAAACAGGGGGATTGATGGTCATTTATTGTCATTTACTTCGTGTCATTTTTTGTCATTGGTTTCACGTCATTCTTTGTCATTTACTTCGTGTCATTTTTGCAACCAAATATTGACAATTAAATGACAATCTAATGACCACTGAATGACAATTAAATGACTACTGAATGGCATTCTTCGTCCGCACCTTATCACACAAACGCCTTCGCAATTTCCAGCGCCTGCCGCCCATACGAACCGCCGAACAATAAATGGTGGTTCAAAATGTGGTACAATTGGTACAATGGAATTCGTTTCTGCCAACCCGCCGGAAGTGGATATTCTTCCTGATATGCTTTCCAAACCGCCGGTGAAAAACCTCCGAACAATTGCATCATCCCCAGTTCCATTTCACGATCGGCGTAATAACATGCAGGGTCGATCAAAGCCGGGCCATTCGCGGTGTACATGTAATTTCCAGACCATAAATCGCCGTGAATAAGCGATGGAATAGTTTGATGGGAAAGCAATTGCGGCATCTTTTCAACCAACTTTTCATAAACTTTCAACTCTCCGGAGGTCAAGCCGCGCGAAACATTGATTTGCTGTACCAAATTCCAGATTCTGTATTGGGCATAAAATTCAGGCCAGCTGTTGGTCCATGTATTATCCTGAATGGTTGTTCCGCAATAATTTGAATGATGAAAACCA
>JAUYTA010001050.1 GCA_030695265.1 Bacteroidota bacterium | reverse complement strand
CCGTAAAGTGCCGGTATAGAAAACGAATACAGCAAATCGTTTTCATAAGCGTACAATCTGGAATTGTATCCATTTGTTTCAAAATATGCCAATCGCCCGTTCATCGAAAACCGTTTGCCCACAGGTTTGTAAATCAAATCCTGATAAACAAGGTACCCTTTCTCTTTTTCCAGTTTTGAATAGAGCGATAGTTCAATCCTGTTTTTTATACTGAAATTTTCATTTATCTCACAGCTGAAATTTAACCGCAAACGATTGATCTGCTGTGGTTGATTGAATCTTAAATTACCTGAAGTAACTTTCAGTTCTTTGTCTTCCTGAAAAAAGCGCAGATAAATGTCTGTTTTTCTGGAAGGCGCATACGATACCTGAGCAAACAGTTCAGTGCCTTTGGATGGAGCGGCCGTTGTATATTTAATCCAGCGGTGTTCAAAAAAATCAGCATAAGTTCGGATAGTCCATCGGGGAGCCGGGAAGAATTTAAACCCGAAATAAAGTGCCTGCTCGTCATTTGTACGCGACGATTCGGTAAATGAATTTGCGAAAAAGCTGAAATAAGTTTTGTTGATATTTCGGTAAACGGCAGTGAACTCGGCGTTTGATGCCGGTTTCAGCATTATTCCGGTTAATAAAGCTTTCCCATTGTTTGCACTGACAGCTGCTTCGCCAAAAATAAAGACATTCCGCACCGACCCTTTCCAGTCAATTCCTGCAACAAAGTTTTCCTTTCCTTCCCACAAAAATTGATTTTCAGGCACATCGTTTCGATCCATTTCAGCATTAAAACGGGTAAAAACTGCAGTGGCGCCAACCGACCAGCGCTGATAGGAAAAACTTGCATAAGCGCCTCCGGCAATTTGGGTTAGCGCATCTTTGCCGGCAATTTCCGATTTTGTGCGGTGATATCCACTGGTTTGAAACGCTCCGAAAAATGGTTTACCTTCAATTGTGTCAACATTTGAGTCCAGCGACCTGAATGAAACAAACGGCATAAAACTGAACTTTCCGAACTTTAGCTGACTTGCAATTCCCCGGAAAAACTGGTTCTCATCGGTTGAAGAGCTTGATCGGATACCCTGTCCTGACCGGAATGTTTGGGTAGTTTCCGACGATTTTCCCATTGAAAAACCTTGCCATGCAACCAATCCCTGTCCAAACCTAACGTGAAAATCGCCCACAAACACTCTTTGCCCGGTCGATCCAAGCTTGAAATTTCCATAAGCTCCGGCATAGTCAAACCCGTATTTGTTTGATCCGGCAAAAAATGCTTCTCCCGGATCTTTTTCGGCTACAAAACCATATTCAAGATCGGATGATTTGTGCTTAAAGCGCACATAATATCGTTCCATTGCTCCCTCGTAATTTGGATTTTTCACGCCACCTTCCGCAGTGGAAAAAGCCCTTGTCGATCGCACAAAAACATCGTTGTCCGATTTTCTGCTTTTGCGATCAACTCCTCTGATATCAAAGCTTATAAACGGTTCCAGTTTGTTTAACAATTCAGGATTAAATCCTGTGATGGCAGCCATTTCATACAAACTGTAAATCAGGCCGGTCTTTTTCCTGAACTCAATTAAATCATCAATCAGAATGTCGGACAGAAAGTGTAGTCGCTGCATCTCCTCTTTTGTGGCCGAATTAATCAGCAACGGATGTTGTCCGAAGTAGGCAAGGTCGTCCATTATTTCCTGAAAATCTGAATTCTCATCCGGCTCCGAACCCAGCGACTCCATCAGATCTTCGAGTGTTTGTTGCACTTCAGTGGTCTGCGCCCTTGCAGCAACAACCAAAAGTATCAATAGTATCTGACCGGCAATTTTTATCATCAGAATTGGTATTGAAATGAAACAGATGGAGAATTTCCGAGGTATTGATTGTATGCCACTGCCAAATCAAGCTTCAGATTTTTTACTGTAAAGCCCATTCCTGCAGCCAATTGGAATGGTTTCCCGGAAATACCGGTTCTGATAAATAGATTATTCAGGATGTTATATTCCAATCCGGTTTTGAAATTCAGTGGATATAAAAGGTCTTTTTCCAGTTCAGCAATAAAACCGAAAGATTGAGAAAGTTGATAGTGTGCGCCAATATTGAAACGGGAAGGGTAGGAATATTCTCCTGAGAAAGTTTTTATACTTGTTTTATATGGATTCAAAGAATGTATTCCAAATAAAAGCTGATCGGTAAGCTGATACTGAAATCCCAGTTCCAATCCATAAGTTCCAACTGACCGGTTGTCTTCTGCCATAAAAAAGCGATAGTAGTTGAACTGAAGTCCAAAATGAAGCCGCGGATTTAAACTTCGGGCAAAAGCAACCCCGAATTTTTCGTGCCTGAAAGTGGTTTTTCCGAACTGATAAACGGAAATCGCAAAAACGGAAGACTGTATGGGCAGTATAAAAATACCCGAACTTGAGGACAGCTCTTTAACCAGAAACCTGTTTTGAAATGTACCGCCAACGGTCAGTCCGTCGATTTGTGCAATTCCGGCCTGGTTTCCAAAAACCG
>JAUYTA010001049.1 GCA_030695265.1 Bacteroidota bacterium | reverse complement strand
TTTGCCACACGAATACCCAAAAAGCAAAAAATCAACCCCAATGAATCAAAACCTCTTTTCACTCGCCTGGCGCGAAACTGTCCGGTCGGCCTACTGGGGCAAAAGTATTGCCACCAATATCGGACTTGGGTTTCTGGCCTTGTATTTTTCCGCCACTTTTCTTGTGCTGGGACTTGCCATTCCCGAAATACTGACCAAAGATTTTCCCAACGACGATCCGGTCAGCAAATTCAACAGCATTTTGCTAGCCTATTTTGCCATCGACCTCATTATCCGTCAATTGATGCAAAAGCTGCCAACGGTCAGTTTCAAACCTTTGCTGCTGCAGAACATTCGTCGCCGGGAAATTGCCAATTACCTGATGATTCGCTCGGTATTCCATTTCTTTAATCTCCTGCCATTTTTCCTGTTGCTACCGGTAACTTTTACACTGGTCAGTAATGCTCACTCGGGTCTGGCAACAACAAGTTGGTTTCTGTCCATTTTTATCCTGATTTTCAGCAATCACTTTCTGGCTATCTACCTGAAATGGCGGTTCAACGAAGCCGAATACGGATTCTTTATTTTGCTTGCAGCGCTTGCAGGTCTGTTCGCTGTAAATCGTTTCGGAATCGTTGATCTTTCCGGAGGATTGGGCAAATTGCTCGACCTGATTTTGGTGAATCCTGCATTGGCAATGGTGTCCCTTTTCCTTCCCGTGCTGTTTTATTTTCTCAATGTCAGGTTTCTGTTGAGCCGTATGTTTGTGAATCTGGTTTCAGGAAAACAAAAGACCGAACAGGTTCGTGACTACTCCTGGCTCGACAAACTCGGCGAAACCGGTCGTTTTATTGCACTCGAACTGCGGCTGATCTGGCGAAACAAACGTCCGCGTTCGGTAGCCATGATGACGTTGATTATGCTTGCCTACGGCTTGCTGATATACCGAACTGAACCGGGCAAACCAGCTCCCGAATTTATTTTCATCCTTGGTGGAATCCTCATTGTCGGTATGTTCTCCATTTCGTACGGGCAATTTTTCCCGGCCTGGCACAGTAACTATTTTTCGATGCTCATGTGCCAACGCCTGAAAATGAAACAGTTTCTGCAATCGTTTTACATGCTGGTGACTGTGGTCTCAGTCGCCTGCTATTTCCTGACACTGCCTTACGCTTTTATGCATACCAAAATTAGTTACACGCACCTTGCCATGCTGCTTTACAACCTGGGAATCAATATTCCGCTACTCTTTTTTATTGGTTTGTACAGCAAAAAGCGATTGGATTTAAACCAGTCGTCGGTAATGAATTACCAGGGAATGGGAGCTGCGCAGTGGCTGGTCGGATTGCCCATGTTTCTGATACCTATCGGCTTGTTTTATTTGTTTAAACTGGTCTTTGGCGACATTGGCGCTTATACAGGGCTTGGTGCTTTGGGACTCATCGGCATCCTGTTTCACTCTGTAGTTCTCGATTTTTTCGCAAAAAAATACCTGAAACAAAAACATCAACTCATTAAAAACTACAAAAACTCCTGATCATGATACAGATACAAAACCTCATAAAAGCATACAACAAGGAAATCGTACTGAATATTCCTGAACTGACCATCAATCAAGGCGAAATTTTCGGGCTGGTGGGCAACAACGGTGCCGGGAAAACCACGCTTTTTAATCTGATCCTCGACCTGATTACTGCCAGCAAAGGACAAGTTTTGAGCAAAGGAATTCAGGTGCGCGAATCGGAAGACTGGAAAGATTTTACCGGTGCGTTTATCGACGAAACCTTCCTGATTGGCTACCTCACCGCCGAAGAATATTTTGGGTTTATTGCAGGTTTGCGCAGGCTGAACAAAGCCGAAACAACCGC
Source organism: Bacteroidota bacterium (assembly GCA_030695265.1). Classification (GTDB taxonomy): domain Bacteria; phylum Bacteroidota; class Bacteroidia; order Bacteroidales; family Prolixibacteraceae; genus Aquipluma. Next base: position 2,795 of record JAUYTA010001049.1, on the reverse strand, counting down.
ATTCTTGGAAAAATATACCGACTTTTTCAATGGTGAAATTACAGGTAAAAAGAAATTTATCCGCGACTTTTCGAAAGGAAACCAAAAGAAAGTGGGCATCGTAGCCGCGTTGATGGGAAAACCCGAAATTGTGGTTCTTGACGAGCCGTTTGCCAACCTCGACCCCAGTTCACAATACAAACTCCGGAAACTGATCAAGGATTTTGCTGCTGAGAACGGCACCACTTTCCTGATTTCAGACCACACCCTCGATAACATTGCCGATGTTTCCAACCGACTGATTATCCTCGAAAAAGGGCTGGTTGTTCGCGATGTGCCAAAAACTGAAACTACGTTGCAGGAAATTGAAGCTTTTTTTAAACCGGTGGTAGAGGTGGATTTGTTTTAGTAAGCATCTATTTAAATATATAATGAGAACACTATTAAATCCAAATCAGATTAATCTACGTGAATTATTTTCAGTAAAGCATATTCTTGAATCAAGAGGTTTTAATGTATCAAAAAATGGCGAAAATGAAGACTTAATGATTCCAAAATTTCATTGGACTGATAAAGAATGTGATTTCTTATTTGATGTTTTTAATTCAGTTAAGAATAGGAATGAAATTCTCAATCTAATTGATAAAAGAATTGCCAATCCACGATTCGAATTGGTAAAAACTCTTCTGGGAACTGTTGGTTTTCAATTGGACAGAAAAAAATATACTACAACATATGAATGGTACATTGGCGAACTTTTGGTTAGAAAATTTAGCGCTTTTTCATATTCCTACGGAGTAGAAATCAACAATATTAAAAGAAATTCAACTTCCACTGAATCTGGAGACTTTGATATTATTTCAGTCCTAAGAAATACTAATTTAATTTACATTGAATGTAAATCCGGAAAGTTCAAAAATATAGAGCAGAAACATATTCTTAAATGCATTGAAAGAGGACTTTCCATTCATTGCGAATTATCAATTATGGCCATCGACGATATCATTGACGAAGAAGAATTAAAATGGGCTTTAAATGAGATTAAACACCCGCTCGCAAATGTAACTTATCTGAATAACATTGGGATTAAGGATTTAGAAGCATCTAAAGTGTATGAATGGGGTAATTGCTACTTTATAACTTCTAAGAAAAATATTGAAGAACAGCTTAGAACTGTGCTAAGAATAAATGAAGCTCGAAAAATCTTTGACGGTTATACATCTGAATTCTGTGATGAATCATATAACAATCTTGGTTATGAAAGGAAAGAAATAAAATAATGCTACCTACCGATATCAGCCTTTTATGTTTATGTGTTACATATTCAATGAATTAACATACTCCGAACAATCCTAGTAATATCGGTGTTTCTAAAACTAAAAGAACATTCCCTAATTTCAATGAGTTACAAACTATCAATAGCTGTCATTTTCCTATCTTTTGCCGGGCTTTTCGCCTGCACCCAACCCGAACCCAAAATACAATTGCAATCGGGCGATATCTTGTTTCGGGGAGCGACTTCAGGAAAGATTTCGGAAGCCATCGACAAAGTAACCCAAACTTCCGGAGAAACCCATTTTTCGCATGTTGGGTTGGTCGAAAATTCGGATACCGGGATGGTTGTGTTACATGCCAGTCCGGATGGAGGAACATGCGTAGTTTCGCTCGATGAGTTTCTGCATCCCGAAGGCGATTCGGTAATGGTGGTTGCCTACCGGTTAAAAGCAGAATGGCAAAAGGCGATTCCTGCTGCACTTACCAAGGCGAAACAACTGAAAGGCAAACCCTATAATTTCAGCTACATCCTATCCGACACTGCTCACTATTGCTCCGAATTTGTGTATCTGGCTTTTGCCGCCGATTCAGTTTTCGTACTCGAACCAATGACATTTAAAGATCCGAAAACCAATGAATTCTTTCCAACCTGGATGGAATACTATCAGAAAATGGGACTTGAAATTCCGGAAGGACAGCCGGGCTGTAACCCCAATGGTATGGCAGCTTCATACAAACTGGAGCGGATTGGCAAAATAAATTAACGCACAGTTCTATCTGAATCTCATTTAATTCCTTTTCTGAAACAGCTTTGGAAAGTTGAAGTATATTTAACGAATTAAAACAAATACAATGGAATTTACTCCTGAACAACAATCGGTCTACCTCAAAGTGGCAGCAATTTGCAGCAGATCAGAAACATGCACTCATGACATTCAGGTAAAATTGAAAGATTGGGGATTAAATGAAGATGATTCTATGGTCGTAATCGAACTATTGAAAGAGGAGAAATACATCAACGACGAGCGTTTTGCAAGGGCATATGTAAAAGATAAATTCCGGTTTAATCATTGGGGAAAGCAAAAAATTGAATACATGTTGCGCGCAAAAAAAATAGATCAGGAAATTCTGGAATTGGCTTTTGAAGAAATTGAAGAAGAAGGTTATGCTGATGAACTTCTGAAACTACTAACTGATAAGGAAAAAACAATAAAATCGAAAGACAAGTTTGATAAGCGCAACAAACTAATGCGCTTTGCGATGGGACGAGGCTTTGAATCGGGGAAGATTTATGCGGCATTGAAGGAATTGGGGATTTGAATAATCAGTTCTTCTGCTATTTTTGCTTTCAAACTAAAAATAATAAATCATGAAACTTTTACTACTATTTTTAATATCTTTTGTGGCCTTTTCGTGCCAAAACAGTGTTCCCAAAAGCTGTAAAATAGTGACCAATGAGTATATTTTCGAAAAAGCTCCCTTTCAGGAATGCCATGCTTCTACGATAATTGAATTAAACGACGGATCACTTCTGAGTACCT
>JAUYTA010001047.1 GCA_030695265.1 Bacteroidota bacterium | reverse complement strand
ATATCAGCTGTTTGGTGTTATTTAATTATAATATACAAATACTGACTATCAAGTATTTAACTCCTCCGAAATGTTAGTATCCAACTAATAAAAAAACAAAATCAATTGAAATTATATATTAAATACATGGTCAGCAACCGTTGCAAAGTCGCGGTAAAAGAAGAGTTGAAAAAGCTTGGGCTGCACTACATGCTGGTTGATTTAGGAGAAGTTGAGATCATGGAGAATATCTCTGATGAGGTTCGTGAACAAGTGAAAATTGGATTGCTCAACTCCGGGTTTGAACTAATGGATGACAAACGTTCGGTATTGATTGAAAGAATAAAGAACACAATTATTGAAATGATCCATCATTCGAACGAAATAATTAAAACAAATTTTTCCAATTTTTTAAGCGAAAAATTAAACTACGATTATACGTATCTGGCCAATTTATTTTCGGAAGTGCAGGGAACTACCATTGAGCAATTCATTATTTCTCACAAAATTGAAAAGATTAAAGAATTGATTATTTACGGAGAACTGAACATTACCGAAATTGCATGGAAGATGAATTACAGTAGCGTAGCCCACCTTTCCAACCAATTTAAAAAAATGACAGGACTCTCCCCTTCTCATTTTAAACAACTGAAAGAAAAAAGACGCAGCCCGATTGACGAGGTTGGTAATATTAATTAAATGAAACAAAACGCGTTACAGAAGGAATAAAATGGAAAGAACAATCGCTCACGATTCTCAATATGCCAGCAGTTTAATAGAAGCCAGTCTGGATCCCTTAATTACCATCAGTATCGATGGTAAAATTACGGATATGAATCAGGCCAAGGTAGATATTACCGGACTTTCACGTAAAGAACTAATTGGCACAAATTTCTACGACTATTTTACTGAGCCGCAAAAAGCCCGTGAAGGTTATATGAGAGTCTTTGAAAATGGGTCGCTTACAGACTTTCCACTTACTTTCATAAATAAAAATGGAAAATTAACCGATGTGTTGTTCAACGGATCGGTTTATAAGGACGCTAATGGAATTGTAATTGGTGCCGTGGTGGTGGCCAGAGACATTGCCAGACAAAAATGGGCGTTGGAGTTGCAAGTTGCCAACAAAGAACTGGCTTTTCAGAATGATGAAAAAGGAAAACGCGCTGATGAATTGATCCTTGCCAACCAAGAACTTGCATTTCAGAATGATGAAAAGGAGAAGCGGGCCAACGAGTTGATTATTGCCAACAAGGAACTTGCATTTCAGAATAAAGAAAAAGAAAACAGGGCAGCAGAATTAATCATCGCCAACAATGAGTTGGTTTTTCAAAACCAGGAGAAAGAAAAGCGCGCAGCTGAATTAATCCTCGCCAACAAAGAACTCATCTATCAAAACGAGGAGAAAGAAAAACGAGCGGCTGAATTAATTCTTGCCAACGAAGAACTTGTATTTCAAAATAAAGAGAAAGAAAAACGAGCGGCTGAATTGAAAATTGCCGACAAAGAATTAATCTTTCAAAATGAAGAGAAAGAAAAACGCGCAGCTGAATTGATTATTGCTGACAAAGAACTGATTTTTCAAAACGAAGAAAAAGAAAAACGCGCAGCCGAATTAATCATTGCTGACAAAGAATTAGTCTATCAAAACGAAGAGAAAGAAAAACGTTCAGTAGAAAATAAAGAACTTGAAGCATCCAGCGATGCTTTAAAATTAGCTTCTCAGTATTCGCTCAGCCTGATTGAAGCGAGTCGCGATCCGTTGGTTGTTATTAGCTCTGCAGGGAAAATAACCGATATGAACGAAGCATTGGTGAAAATCACCGGTGTGTCGCGCGATGAATTGAAAGATACCGATTTCCTCGATTATTTTACCGAACCGCAAAAAGCACGCAAAGCTTACCAGGAAGTGTTTGCAAACGGATCGGTTGCTGATTCGCCGCTGACACTTCGCCATGAAAATGGAAAACTTACTGATGTATTGTTTAACGGATCGGTTTACAAAGACGATAAAGGAAAAGTACTTGGCGTTGTGATTGTGGCCAGGGATGTTACCGTACAGAAAAGAATTTCGACCGAATTGACCGAAGCGATTGTTTTTGCCGAGCTGGCTGTTGGAATTGCCGAAGAAGCAAAATCGAAAGCAGAAAAAGCAACGCAACTGGCTGAAAATGCAGTAAAAGCGAAACAGCAGTTTTTGTCGAATATGAGCCATGAAATCCGCACTCCAATGAATGCGATTATCGGATTTACAAAGGTGATGTTGAAAACCGAATTGACTGCAAAACAAAAAGAATATTTGCAGGCCATCAAAATGAGTGGCGATGATTTGATCGTACTCATTAATGACATTCTTGATTTGGCAAAAGTGGATGCAGGTAAAATGATCTTTGAAAAAACACCATTTAAACTGTCCTTATCTATTGCAGCGATGCTGCACTTGTTTGAGACCAAAATCTGGGAAAAGAATTTGTTGCTGATTAAAGAATACGACAATAGAATTCCGGAAGTACTGGTTGGCGACCCGGTGCGTTTGCACCAGATTATTCTGAATTTGGTTAGCAACGCTGTAAAATTTACAAACAAAGGAAAAATCACCGTCAGTATTCGTTTGCTTAAAGAAGACGATGAAAACGTAAGCATTGAATTTGCAGTTACGGATACTGGTATTGGAATAGAAAATAATAAGATAGCCAATATTTTCGAAAATTTTCAGCAGGCAACCAGCGGCACGTCGCGCATATATGGCGGAACCGGTTTGGGTCTTGCAATTGTTAAACAATTGATAGAATCACAGGGAGGTAGTATCAAGGTAAATAGCAAAGTGGATGAAGGTTCTACTTTCAGCTTGATATTACAATTTCAGAAAACAAATGAAACGTTTGAAGCAGAACCTGAATTAGAAGAATTAGACAAAAAAACCAGTAATATAAAAGTATTGGTGGCTGAAGATATTGCCCTCAATCAATTACTGATGAGGACATTGCTGGATGATTTTGGATTTAATTGTGACATTGCGGCAAACGGAAGAATAGCAGTCGAAAAACTAAAGGTCAATTCGTATGATATTATTCTGATGGACTTGCAGATGCCCGAAATGAACGGGTTTGAAGCCACGGAATATATTAGGCATGAAATGAATTGCGACATTCCGATCATCGCTTTGACTGCCGATGTTACCACGGTTGATCTGGCAAAATGCAAATACGTTGGAATTGATGATTACATTCCAAAACCTGTCGATGAAAGACTATTGTACAGTAAAATAATCAGTTCGGTTAAAAAGACAGCAATTACCAAAGGAAACACTATCCCGGATAATATTGACACTGAGAAGGAACATGAAAAATGCACCGATCTGGAATATTTAACGCAACGGACAAAATCAAATCCTAAACTAATGATGGAAATGATTTCAGCTTACCTGGAACAAACCCCGCCACTGGTTAGCGCCATGAAACAAAGTTTTCGGGATAAAGATTGGAATTTATTGTATTCGGCAGTACATAAAATGATCCCGTCTTTTTCAATCATGGGTATCAGCGAAGATTTTGAAAACATGGCTAAAAAAGTTCAGGAATATGCAAGCACCCAGAAACAAACCGATGGAATATCAGATATGGTAATTCAGCTTGAAAACGTTTGTGAACAGGCCTGTGAAGAATTAGAAATAGAGTTTAATACAATTAAAAACACTAATTAATGAACAAACAAAAAATAAAACTTTTTCTGGTAGATGACGACGCGGTGTATTTAAAATCACTGGAAATTGAGTTCCTGGAACTTGGTGATTTTCAAATTGAAACATATCCTACCGGAGAACTTTGCATTGAAAATTTATCACACAATCCTGATGTAATTATTCTGGATTATGAGCTCAGCGGCATTGATAAAAAAGCAATGAACGGAATAGACGTACTGGATAAAATAAAAGCCTTCAATCCTGAAACTCCAGTAGTGATGCTTTCTTCACAGGATAAAATAGAGGTGGCAAT
>JAUYTA010001045.1 GCA_030695265.1 Bacteroidota bacterium | reverse complement strand
GGTAAAAATCAAATGTATAACTTTTCTACTAAGGTTAACAAATTGAAAATAAGGTTTTTATGTTTTCAAAAAAAACCTTATTTTTTTCCATCAAACCTCAGTAGAAAGGCTAACAGGGGAAAAGCAACCTTATTCCCTTATTAGTGATAAAAAATGCCGCCATATTTAATTCTACTGAATGACTGATTAACCAATTCTAAATGAGTAAATTATGCAACATACACTAAAATGAAAACCACCTGAAAAATCGCTGACAAGTCGGGATGATTTTCTAAAGAAACGCGTATAAAATTATCAGTCAACCACTATCCTAATTTGTCTTTTTTCGAATCTATTCCAATTTATTGGAATATAAATCCGTTTTTCATCCGCTAAACCCGTGTAAATCCGCGTTCTATTTTTTCTATTGTCCATTATGTATTGTACAATTATAAATAGATGTGGGTACACGGTAGCGCTTTTGACTGAACACTGAACATTGCGACTGACCACTGTTTAAGTCTTTTGCTTCTTCTTCTTTGCTGCCGGAAATAAAACGTTGTACAGGATTAAACGATAACCGGGCGAATTCGGGTGTAAGTTAAGGTCGGTAGCCGGGTCGCCTACAAAATGCTGGTAATCTTCCGGATCATGACCTCCGTAGAAAGTCCAAAACCCTTTGCCTTGTTCGCCGTGCAGGTATCGGGCTTCGTTGGCGGCTTTGTTTTCGCCCATTATTAAAACATTGGGCTTTACCAGGTTTTTGTCGAAGGCAGTGGTTTGTCCCATGAATCCTTTGATCATGTTTACATGGTTCTGGCACAACATGGTTGGCACGGGGTCCCATTTTGCTGAAAACTGGAAAAGGGTGAAATAATCCTGTTCGCGGGGGACTTTCCTGCTGTCGGAAACATCAATGTCCGAGAACTCATATTCATACGGATTGCGATTGATTTTGAAATTGTGAAAAGCCAACGTGTGTTCAAAATCAAGGTGTTCGTTCATGTGCGGATCGGCCGGATCGCCATCATACATCGATTCGCAAATGTCGATGCCTTGAGCAGATTGTGTTATGTCGTAGGTATCGGTAGCGGCGCACATGGCGAAAAGAAATCCGCCGTTTTCAATGAACTGATGGATATCACGGGTAATCACTTTCTTCATTTCAGAAACCTTCATGAAACCCATCTTTTGTGCAAGTTCCCTATTTGTCCGAACTTCTTCCTGATACCATGCCACATGCTGGTATGCCTGATAGAATTTCCCGAACTGACCAGTAAAATCTTCGTGGTGAAGGTGTAGCCAATCGTAGTCCTTCAGTTTACCATTCAGGATTTCTTCATCGTAAATGACATCAAATTTAATTTCAGCATACGTTAAAACCAGCGTTACTGCATCGTCCCACGGTTGTTTGTTGGGTGGTGAATAAACGGCAACTTTCGGCGCTTTCTGCATACTTATCGCATTCTGATTGACATCTTCGCGCGAAATTTCGGCCAGTAAATTGTTTGCCTGCCCGTCGGCAAGGGTTTCGAAACTTACGCCCCGCACCAAACATTCACTTGCAATGGCCTGCTGATGTTGAATCAGGAAACTTCCGCCGCGGTAATTGAGCAGCCATTTAACTTCAATACCTTGTTCCAGTGTCCAGTAGGTTATGCCGTATGATTTTAAATGGTTGCTTTGTTTTTCATCCATCGGGATTAAAATAAAAGCCGCATTTGCTGTTTGGATGAGCAAAACCAACATTGCAACGAGCAACAACCTGAAGTATTTATTAGAATGGTACATCATTGCTTCCAGAATTTCCGTAATGACTAAATTTTTCATCTTCGAACGATGCATTGACCGGTATCGCCCCTGATTTACTGCGGTAGGATTCTCCGGAATCTTCATTCATTTTCGACTGCATTTTTTGACCGTATTGTCCGCCGCCAATTTCTTCAGGAATAATATTTTCCATGTCGGAGAATTTGGCCAGGTTTTTCTTGAAGGAAAGTCTGACATCGCCCACAGCGCCGTTTCTGTGTTTGGCAATAATAATTTCGGCCACACCGATGAGCGAATTATTGTTTTCGTCTTCGGTAATTCCGTAGTATTCGGGGCGGTGAATAAACAAAACGATGTCGGCATCCTGCTCGATGGCGCCCGATTCACGAAGGTCGGAAAGCTGTGGGCGTTTTCCTTCACGCGATTCGACCGAACGGTTCAACTGAGAAAGTGCGATGACCGGAATGTTCAATTCCTTGCCAATGGCTTTCAACGAGCGCGAAATCATACTTACTTCCTGTTCGCGACTACCTTTGTTGTCGGTACCGGCAGTCATCAACTGAAGGTAATCGACAATCACAGCGCCAATGTTGTGCTGCATTTTCAGGCGGCGGCATTTGGCCCTGAATTCGAAAATAGACAAGGCGGGAGTATCGTCGATAAAAAGAGGGGCATCGTCTAAAACCGCCAGTTTGCGGTGGAAGTGGTCCCATTCCCAACCTTGCAGCCGTCCGTTTTTTATTTTCTCGCCACCGATTTCAGTTTCGGATGAAATCAAGCGGTTAACCAGCTGAATGGAGGACATTTCAAGAGAAAATACAGCGACCGGAACTTTGTGTTCGACGGCCATGTTGCGCGCCATCGATAAAACAAAAGCTGTTTTTCCCATCGAAGGACGGGCGGCAATAATGATCAGGTCGGTCTTTTGCCATCCTGAAGTAATGCGGTCCATTGCGGTAAACCCGCTCGGTACTCCACTCAGACCGTCTTCACGTTTCGAAGCCTCTTCGATCAGAAGCGCTGCCTCGCGTAAAAGTGGTTTGATGGGCATCGATTCCTTCTTGATATTTCCTTCCGCAACCGAAAAAAGCGCCGTTTCCGAAAAGTCAATCAAATCGTCCACATCAATGGTGTCGTCGTATGCTTTGGTCTGAATTTCTGTTGAAACGCGGATCATTTCGCGCTGCATGAATTTTTGTGCGATGATGCGCGAATGGAACTCGATGTGAGCCGCCGAAGCAACTTTCGAAGTCAACTGGGTGATCATCAGCGGACCTCCCACTTCTTCCAGCTTTTCCCGGTTTTTTAGTTCCTGGGTAACCATCAGCAAGTCAACCGGTTTTTCGTGGGTTGACAAGTATTTGATCACATCAAAAATCTTCTGATGTTCTTCCTTGTAAAAACTTTTGGTGTCGATGATGTCGGCAACTGTAATGTAGGCATCGCGTTCGAGCATCAGTGCGCCCAAAACAGCTTCTTCTACTTCAATGGCCTGTGGCGGGATTTTTCCGTATTGAGCGTTGACTTGCTCAATGGTCATTTTATTTGTTTGCTGGTAATTTTTTCTTTCTCCGGCCATGTTTCTGAAATTCAAGCAATAGAATTATATGTTTTTCTGCATTCTGAAATTTTTGCAGGGTTTCAAAGGTAAAAAAAAAGGATACCTTTTGGTCTTAAAGGGATATTAAGTTATTCACAAAAATTCTTTGGTTTATGTGCAATTTTCATTTTACTTCAAATCCGGTAGCGTTGATTTTTACATGTGTAATTATGCTGAATGCTGGGTTTATTACATTGCAAATGCGGAACCGCTCACCCCTCGTTGTAAACGGGGAGGAGATGGGAAAAGTGTTATCTAAATCGAAAGGATATGTGCTGAACTTTGCCGGAACAAATTAGTTTAAACCGTTCGGCTTCATTGGTTCGGGAAGCAAAATTAGTTGATGAGGTTGTGAGGTGGATTGACGAGAATTTTTATAATGCGGGTTGCGTTAAGGTTGTTCAGTCATCCATTTCCAAACCGGTATTACCTGAATCTTATAACCATTTTTTTCAAGTTGTTCCTGCTGATCCATTGTCAAAATATATCCTTCCTGAAGATTTAGTTCAGTCATTGCTTCCAAAAGTCCATTCAATTCCCTGTCTAAGTTTTCAGGTGTTAATTCATAACAAACCTGTACAGCAAATTCAATATGCTTATTTTTCGAAACAATAAAATCACATTCCCCATTTTGTTGGTAATAATGAATCTCTTTCCCCATTCTTTTTAAATGAATAAAAACTTTGTTTTCAAGCAATCTGCCTTTGTCTTTTGAAAACGACATGGAAAGGGTTGCAATTAGTCCTGTATCAATACCATATATTTTTTTTGGGTTTTTAATTTGTTGCTGAAACGAATAGCTAAATCGGGAAATAGCAAAAAACAAAAAGGCATCTTCGAAATACGAAATATAGGTTTTTACAGTATTTCCCGAACCGAGATCGAAATTTTTTACCAAATTGTTGTAAGAAAAAACCTTACCGATGTTACTTGCCAGAAAAACACCTAATTCACGCACAATATCCGGGTTTCTTAACCCATGTCTCACAACAATATCGCGGTATATTAAGTCATTAAAGAGATTAATTAATACATCATTTTTTTTTGATGTTAAAAATTCAGGGAAACCACCCAACATCAGGTAGTCAGAAAAGTTGGCAAGGTTTGCAGTGGACTTCGTATGATTCAAATATTCAGAAAATGAGAAGGGGAATATTTCATATGAAATTTGTCTGCCTGTTAAACTCGTACCGAGTTCCACACTTAAAATCCGGGCATTCGATCCTGTAATAACTACTTTCTTTTTTTGATCGTGTAACACTCGTACATAACGTTCCCAGCCTTTTACATTTTGAATTTCATCGAAGAAGTAAATGCCATTTTCACTATTGGCTTCAAAAATCTTTTCAAGTTTGAAAAAATCATTGACTTCAAATAATGATAACCGTGGATCTTCAAAACTTAGAATATTGGAAATTCCTTCCTTCGTTGTAAGTTGAAACAGTACTGTGCTTTTTCCACATCTTCTTACTCCTGTCAATATCTTCACATGGGTATCTGAAAAATCAATTGCATTGAGAATTTCGCGTGGAGTTCCAGGCGGGAGTTGTTTTAAGTAGTTATTTTGATAGTCGAAAACTTCTCTTATTTGCGATTCTAACATCATAATATATTGATTTTCTGCAAATATACAACGTTGTCATTAGTAATGCAAACTAATTCGCATTACTAATGAGAATTATTACTAATTGCTATTGAAAAGTTCTTTTAACTACTTCTCGTTTACAAGGAGAGGTAAAAATATTCAGGATTTGGCTAATTTTTGTAGGATTCTATTTCATCTTTAAGTCTGAGCATTTGAATATATTTTTCCTCTGGTAATCCGCTCCTTACCCGATTATTTGGGTACTGATTTCTACAATTATTTTGCGGCTTTGCTGGCGAATTGTTT
>JAUYTA010001042.1 GCA_030695265.1 Bacteroidota bacterium | reverse complement strand
ACATTGTACAATCGTTTGTCAGGATTGTATTCGGCATTAAAAGCAAAATCGGCACGAACCATTTTCAGCGCTCCCAGTTCTCCTGAACGGATGATTTCCATTACTTTCTGAAAGCTGGGCTGAAACCTTGTCCAGAAAGCTTCCATCAGGAAAGTATTGTTTTTTCGGGCTGCCTCAATCATTAAATTCACTTCACCCGAATTCATTGCAAAAGCTTTTTCGCACAGCACCGCTTTTTGATGGTTCAGGCACAGCAAAGAATGCTCACAATGGTGCGAATGTGGCGATGCAATGTAAACCACGTCCACCTCCGGATCGTTCACCATTTCTTCGTAGCTTCCATAAGCCTTTTCGAAACCCAGTTCGGAAGCAAACGCCTGTGCATTTTCAAGCGATCGTGAAGCAGCGGCATAAAGTCGTGCATTGGTTAGTAATTTCAGGTCGCCAACGAATTTTCGGGCAATTTTTCCGCATCCAAGGATTGCCCAGTTATATTTTTTGTTCATGATTGTTTTATTAAAAAAGTTGTTCTGCAAAATAAGTATCTTTTATGGATTTAATACAAGTTAAATTCCAAACGAATAAAAAGCATATTCCCCAAATTTATACTCGTAATTTTTGGAGTACAGTAAAATGCTAAACCATTATAACTATATTTGAAAAATGCTTGCAAATCGCAAGCATTTACGAAGAAAAAATAATTTTAACTTATGCTGGAATACATCAAAATAGAAGGTTTTAAATCAATAAAAACGATGGAGCTTGAACTCAAGCCTATCAATGTTCTTATAGGGAGCAATGGTTCGGGCAAGAGCAATTTTATTGCTTTCTTCCGGATGGTTCATGCCATTTTTAACCGTCAGTTACAACGTTTTGTCATTGAAGAAAAACCAGACAACTTACTTTATTTTGGCCGGAAAACAACGGAATCACTTTATGGTAAGATGATTTTTACAGAGGATAAAAAAGACAATAATGCCTATTTATTCAAATTAAACCAAACGACAGAAGGAGGACTTTTTATACAGCATGAAGCTTCAGGATATAATGTTCCCAAAAATGATGATTTAAAAGGTTATTACGGGACTCAAAATATAGAAGAAAGTCATATCCCTGGATCGAATAGTTTTAGAAACGTATACTTACAAAGGTATCTTAAGAATTTGCAGATTTATCATTTTCATGATACCTCAGCGACTTCAATGCTTAGAAAGGAATGTGACCTGGCAGATAACCAGTATTTAAAACCGGATGGCCGTAATTTACCTGCATTCCTGTATTATTTGAAGCTGGAACATCCAAAGACATTCAGGCGGCTGGAGAAGACGATACAACAGGTAGCTCCATATATCGACCATTTTTTATTGGAGCCAAGCCGTTTAAACAAAAAAGAAATAGAGTTGCGTTGGGTTGAAAAGAGTGACTTACAATCCAGTTTTTCTGCCTATCAATTTTCAGACGGAACGCTTCGGTTTATTGCCCTTGCCACTGTTTTGATGCAACCAGAACCTCCTGCTGTCATCATTATTGACGAGCCTGAACTGGGCTTACATCCCCAATCAATTTCTAAGCTGGCCGCGTTAATCAAATCGGTATCGGCAAAAACCCAGATCATTATCTCAACCCAATCGGTGAACCTTGTGGATTGTTTTGATCCTGAAGATATTGTTGCAGTTGACCGCAGTGAGGACGAGAAGCGTTCAGTTTTTAAACGGTTGGAATCAGAATCTTTAAAAATCTGGCTCGAAGATTATTCTTTAGGAGACTTGTGGCAACGAAACATTATTAACTCTGCTCAACCTTTCTCGAAATGAAACGACTGATTATCATTGAAGAAGGCCAAACGGAACAAGCTTTTTGTTATGATGTTTTGAGACCTTATTTTAGTGCAAAAGACATTTATATTCAAAATCCTACAATCAAAAAATCGAAAGGTGGTATCATCGATTGGAAGAATTTAAAAAAGGAAATAGTTATTCATTTGCAGAGTGATACTTCCGCCACTATCACCTTATTAATCGATTACTACGGGATTCATCAAAAACATGGTTTCCCGGGATGGGATGAATCTTTAAGAATCGGGAACAAAAATGACCGGATGGATTTTCTGGAACAAAGAATGCATGATGAAATTGATGACAGATTTGGAAACCGGTTCATTCCTTACATTCAGTTGCATGAATTTGAAGGTTTACTATTCAGCGATCGGCGGGTATTTGATGAGAATTTTGAAGATCATGAGTTTTCTGATTATAAATACCTGGAAGAAACGTTTGCCCAATTTGAGAATCCTGAAATGGTGAATGATGGCAATAAAACAGCCCCATCAAAACGCCTTGACCGAATTATTACCGGTTATCAGAAACCTATTCATGGCTCCTTGCTAGCCAATGAAATTGGTTTGACAAGAATAAGAGAAAAATGCCCCCGATTTAATCGTTGGATAGAAAAACTTCAGTCAATATAACAACCATAATACCTTTATATTGCAAACATTAATGCAAAAGTTAGTTCCAGTTGATATGAACTTCATTTCTCAATTTCTGTTAATACGGCTGTACTCAATTTTGTAAGATGAACGAATTAAAAACAGAGCGGGAACGACTGCCGCGTTGGATGAAATCTCCTTTACCAAAAGGGGAAAATTACATGAAAGTTAAGCGATTAATAGCCGACCATCATTTAAATACGATATGTACCAGTGGAAATTGCCCAAACAAAGGGGAATGCTGGAGTGCCGGAACGGCCAGCTTTATGATTCTGGGCGACAAATGTACCCGTAATTGCCGGTTTTGCTTTGTTCAAAATGATGTTCCTGATCCGGTTGACTGGATGGAGCCGCTTCGTCTGGCCAAAACCATAAGAACCCTGCAACTGAAACACTGCGTAATTACCTCGGTAACCCGCGACGATCTGACCGATGGCGGCGCAGAATTCTGGGCAACAACCATCCGCAAAATCAAGGAGCTGAACCCGGAAACGACCATTGAAACCCTCATTCCCGATTTTAACGCCAATCCGGAACTCATTCAAAAAGTGATTGATGCCGCTCCCGATGTGATTTCACACAACATGGAAACCGTCCGGCGATTGACGCCAAAAGTTCGTAGTACTGCTCGTTACGACCGCAGTCTTAAAACCATTTCAATTATTTCCGCAGCCGGGATTGTTTCCAAATCAGGCATTATGGTTGGCCTGGGCGAAACAGAAGAAGAAATGTTACAGGCGATGGACGATCTTCGTGCTGCTGGCTGCAAAGTTTTGACCATTGGCCAATACCTTCAGCCGGATTCTAATTTGTTGCCAGTTCTGGAATACATTACTCCTGAAATCTTTGAAATGTACCGGCAGGAAGGCCTGAAACGAGGATTTTCGTACGTCGAAAGCAGTCCGCTGGTTCGGTCATCGTACCATGCAGAGCGGCATGTGAACGGGTGAAGAAGTCGCAGTAATTCAGTCGCAGTCTCAGTTAGCAGAAGAGAGAAGTCATTGGCTAAACGTCATTAATTGTCATTAGCTTCGCGTCATAAAATGGTCAGATAGGCAACACTTCCAATGACTATTGAATGACTACAAATGACCACCCAATGACAATTTGAATGACAATTTGAACTTGAAACTTATTTATGAAACGAAGAAAACATACCGTACTTGACATTATTAGCTTAACTCCTGAAACTTTTATTTTGCGGCTCGACCGGCAGGATTTTCAATTTGAGCCCGGTCAATATGTGGTAATCCGCATTCCGGATATGAAAAAAGGGCGCGAATATTCCATCTTCAGCGCGACGACCGATGATTACCTTGATTTTTTAATCCGCGAGATTCCCGCCGGAGAATTTTCGCGTTATTTGCGTCACCTAACTCCTGGCGCTGAGCTTGATGTGGAAGGACCAAAAGGTTATTTCATTCTGAACGAAAAAACGAAACAGGGTCATCCGACTTTGCTGATTGCAACCGGGACCGGAATTTCGCCATTTTATTCTTACATGAAATCTTATCCCAACCTGAATTACCGCGTAATTCATGGTGTGCGGTATGCCAATGAAGCATACGGAAGAGAAGATTTTAATCCTGAAAAGTATATTCTATGTACTTCGCGAAGCAAGGAGGGCAATTATTTTGGCCGAATTACCAAATACCTTGAGGAAAACCCTGTTGATCAGGATACGATCTGTTATCTCTGCGGAAATTCAGAAATGATTGAAGAAGTTACAACTATACTCGAAAAATACGGGCTTCTCCCTGAAAATATCCGGACAGAAGTTTTTTTCTAAATTTCAGGAAAATAAAATCAGCAAATAATTATCACATTCGGTCGGTTGTTCTCGTTTAATAAGAAAGTGTACAGTTATAAACCGGAATAGGGTTATTCTCAGGTCCAAGTGTCTGTATAATATGGTATGACTTTCAGAAATGATCAAAAAGATTAATTGTGAAACACTTAATTTACTGTTGGTTTGTTTTCTGCCTGACTTTTGGAATTGGTATTAATTGTTTCGAATCGAAAGCTCAGGTAAGTGAAAAAGGTTTGCCTGAAAGCTTTCTCATTGAGCAAAAACAAGCAGTAATTATTCCCGTTTTGAAACTTGATTCGGTTCGTTTCGGGAAAATGCTGGAGGAGGACAAAAAATTCAGGATTGACAACCGGTATGGAGTTGTTAAAACATGTGAGATCAATATAAAAGAATCAGGAATTAGTACTGAAATTCGGGGCA
>JAUYTA010001040.1 GCA_030695265.1 Bacteroidota bacterium | reverse complement strand
GATGGCGCTGTTCATCATCGGCGGACCACAGAGGTAATAGTTAATTTCTTCTGGTTCTTCGTGTTTACTTAAGTAATTATCGTAGATAACCTGGTGAATAAAACCCTTGTAACCAGTCCAGTTGTCTTCTGGCTGAGGATCTGACAATGCCAGGTTAAAGCTGAAATTCGGAAAATTTTTCTGAATGTCCATAAATTGTTCGTAGTAGAAAACTTCTCTCCATGAACGCGCACCATACCAGAAGGTTACTTTCTTTTTCGTTTCTTTTACCGTGTGAAACAAGTGAAATAAATGTGAACGCATCGGAGCCATGCCGGCGCCACCACCAATAAACATCATTTCATTATCATTCTCCTGCAGGAAGAATTCGCCGTAAGGACCCGAAACCATTACTTTATCTCCGGGTTTGCGCGAGAAGATAAATGAGGAACAGATTCCGGGATTAACCTTCTGGAAGCCGCCGTTTACACGATCGAAAGGTGGGGTTGCAATACGAATATTGAGCATCACAATGTTTCCTTCTGCCGGGTGATTGGCCATTGAATAAGCACGGAAGGTTGGTTCCGGATTTTTCATCTGAAGGTTAAACATTCCGAATTTTTCCCATTCCGGACGATACTCGTCGCCAATTACCATGTCCTTGAAATCAACGTCAATTTTAGGAACGTCAATCTGGATATATCCGCCCGATTTGAAATCGAGTGTTTCCCCTTCAGGAAGTCTGACAACAAATTCTTTGATATAAGTAGCAACATTGTCGTTTGAAACAACAGTACATTCCCATTTCTTAACACCCAATATTTCAGGATGAATGTGCAGGTTTATATTTTCCTTTACTTTTACCTGACAAGCCAACCGCCAGTTATTTTGTTGTTCTTTACGGGTAAAGAAACCGGTTTCAGTAGGAAGTATCGACCCGGCGCCCGATTCTATCTGGCAACGGCACATTCCGCAGGTTCCACCACCACCACAGGCTGAAGGAAGCAAAACTTTGTTGGTTCCAAGGGTGGTTAACAGGGTATTTCCAGGCTCAGTTTCAATAACTTTAAATCCGTCATTGATACTAACCACTACTTTCCCTTTTGGGGTTAATTTAGCCTTAACGTATAGTAAAATCCCGACAAGGATTATTATTGCCAATAGGAAAATGACTATGCTAAAAAGAATTACTGTCGTTTGAGATGCTAAAAATATCATCGTTGTGATTTTTTTTCGAATTAAAGTTTAATCCCCATGAAACCCATGAAAGCCAGGCCCATCAGACCTGTAATAATGAACGTAATACCCAGGCCTCTTAATGGGGCAGGAACCTGAGAATATTTGATTTTTTCGCGGATTGCCGCAATGGCTACAATTGCAAGAAACCATCCGAAACCGGATCCGATACCGTAAACGGTTGCTTCTCCAATATTGTGAAACGCTTTTTGTTGCATAAACAACGATCCTCCAAGGATGGCACAATTCACCGCAATCAACGGAAGGAAAATGCCAAGTTGAGTGTAAAGAACCGGTGCAAATTTTTCAACAACCATTTCAACAAGCTGAACCATTGATGCAATTACTGCAATAAACATGATAAAGCTTAAAAAACTCAGGTCGATGGTTTCGAAACCGGCACCCATCCATTGCAATGCGCCTTCTTTCAGTAAATAATTTTCAAGCAGGTAATTCACAGGAAGGGTGATTGCCAATACAAAAATAACTGCCAATCCTAAGCCGGTAGCCGTTTTTACAGTTTTCGAAACAGCCAGATAAGAACACATGCCCAAAAAATAGGCAAACACCATGTTCTCAATAAATACTGACTTAACGAATAGGTTTAATAAATTTTCCATATCGCTTTATATTTTTCTCAGTTATTTTTCCTGAAGTTTAGTATCTCTGCTACGTTGTACCCAAATAATAACACCAACAGTTATTAAAGCCATTGGCGGAAGGATCATCATTCCATTGTTCGAATAAAAACCTCCGTTGGCTATGTACCAGCTTTCAGGAACTATACGGTAGCCCCAAAGCGAACCGGAACCCAGTAATTCGCGAAAAAAACCAATGATTATCAAAATCATTCCGTATCCGGCTCCGTTTCCAATACCGTCAAGAAATGAAGGCCATGGTTTGTTTGCCAACGCAAATGCCTCAAGACGCCCCATCAGGATACAGTTGGTAATAATCAATCCCACAAAAACTGAAAGTTGTTTGCTCACATCGTAAACAAATGCCTTCAGAAATTGGTCAACAATAATTACAAGTGCAGCAATTACTACCAACTGAACAATGATTCGGATACGGTTTGGAATCGTGTTCCGGAGCATTGAAATTATCACGTTTGCCAATGCAACTACTGCTGTTACTGACAACGCCATAACAAAAGCAGGTTTCAGTTGTGCTGTAACTGCCAGTGCCGAACATATTCCAAGTACCTGAATTGTAATTGGATTGTTGGTTCCCAGCGGGCCTGACAGCAGACCAATATTTTTCTTTGAAAATAATCCTTCGCTCATCTTCTATTGTTTTTTCTTGTTGAAAAATGCTTCGTATGAAGTAAAATCGTTTAGCAACATTGTTTGAAGCCCTTTCCCGGTAATCGTACCTCCGGAAATTCCATCAACCTTGTGTTCGGCTGGAGCTGACTCTCCGGCTTTTGCAACGATAATTGAAACTAATTTTCCATTGGAATCATAAATAGTTTTTCCTTTAAATGGCTTCTGAAATGGTTTGGTAGAAATCTCTGCGCCCAATCCCGGTGTTTCACCGGCGTGCGAAAATACAGCTCCGTATAATGTGTTCATGTCATCGTTTATAGCAACATATCCCCAGATTGGCCCCCACAATCCTGCCCCGTACATGGGCAAAATGTATTTTGTTCCTTCGTCGGTTTTGCATTCGTAAACCGGAAGCTGCCTGTCAGCAACTGGTTTTGCCCTTTCCCGTTTCAAATCGATGTCAAAAGCAGTACCTTCAATTTGTTCGCCAGAAGCATTTACAACGTATGACTGAACAATTCTTTCGGCAAAGATCGATTCTGCATCGGCTGCCGTACTTTCAATTCCCACCGAAGAAAGAATATTTTGTTTCTTCTCGGTATTAATGTTTTTTTGCTGTGCCGGCTTCAGCTTTATTGCTGTTATTGAAAGAATGGCAGCAACAATGATGACCATTGCTGAGGCATATATGAATGTATATTTATTCCCGTTGGTATCCATTTTTCTGAATTTTATCGTTTAGGCGTTAACTTTGACTCGTTTCAACCGCTTTTTGATGCTTCCTTCCACAACATAGTGGTCAACAAGAGGCGCAAAGGTATTCATAAGCAAAATGGCAAGCATCATTCCTTCAGGATAGGCAGGGTTAACAACCCGTATTAAAATAGCCAGAATTCCGATCAGAAAACCATAAATCCATTTGCCTCTTTCTGTTTGAGTTCCTGATACAGGATCAGTTGCCATAAATACTGCCCCAAAAGCAAAACCTCCAATGATGAACTGTTCCCAGAAAGGGAGTGCCATGTATGCATTATTGCCTGCAAAGTAATTCAGGATCAATCCCATTACTGCGCCGCCGGCAAAGGTTGAAACGATTATCTTCCAGCTACCGATGCCTGTTATTACCAAAATTGCAGCACCAATCAAAATTGCAAGTGTGGAGGTTTCTCCAATTGAGCCGGGGATCAATCCTATAAATGAGTTCCAGATATCAATGTTTGGGTGACCTGCTGCAGCTTCGGCCATTGGGGTTGCTCCCGAAAAGCCATCGATGGCCTGTTTGCCACCAAGACTAACCCAAACAGAATCGCCCGACATTTGTCTTGGATAAGCAAAGAAGACAAAAGCCCTTGCTACCAGAGCCGGATTCCAGATATTCATTCCGGTTCCGCCAAAGACTTCTTTTACAAATACAACTGAAAAAGCAGTTGCGATTGCAATCATCCAAAGTGGCGTCTTGATAGGCATTACCATTGGGATCAACATCCCTGATACCAAAAAGCCTTCCTGAATTTCATGTCCACGGAGCTGCGCAAATACGAACACGATGCCCAAACCAACAATGTAGGAGACCATAATTACCGGCAAAACCCGCAGGAATCCGTAAAGGAATATGTCCATAAAACCTACACCCGATAATTCTCCAACTGCAGCAAAATGCTGATAACCGGTATTGTACATACCCATCAGCAGTGCCGGTACCAGGGCAAAAACAACCAATCCCATGGTGCGTTTCAAATCAATGAAGTCGTGTATATGCGACCCGCTGCCAGAGGTGTGTTTTGGTACGAAAAACAAGGTAAACATGCCATCGTGAACCGAATGGAGCCACTGATATTTAGCTCCTTTCTGAACGTGTGGTTTGGTATTTTCGAAGAATTTTTGTATAAATTTCATCTGTAGTTTTTTTTCAACTAAACTGTTAACCCAATTCTTTCATCATCAGGTCTAATCCCTGACGAACAATGTCCTGAACTTTTACTTTTGAGGTACAGGCATATTCGCACAAAGCAAGGTCTTCTTCAACAATCTCGTAAATACCGAGTTCCTCCATTTTGTCAATATCATTGGCCAAAATAGCTTTCAGAAGGTAAACCGGAAGGATATCCATCGGTAAATATTTCTCATATTGGCCTGAAAGCACAAATGCCCTTTCGCCGCCATGCAAATTGGCATCCAGCGTGTATGATTTTTTGGGGAATAATTTCGAGAAGTAGGCTTTGCTTGCTGTAAATTTATTGAATCCGGGATCTGCCCAACCCATAAATTCATAGTTATCGCCTTCAGGAATTACAGTCAATTGGTGGTCGAAGAAACCGAGATAATCATCTTGCTCAACTTTTGTTCCGGTCAAGACATTACCGCTGATAATGCGTTCCTTAACTTCCTTTTTTGTATTGTTGACCAAAACATTTTCGAGACATCCACCAAGTATGGTCGGATAATATTTTGGAGCATTCACTTCGGAACCAGTCAGCGCGACTATCTTCCTCATATCAATTTTGCCGGTTTCAAACAAACGTCCGATGAAAAGCACATCCAACAAATTGATGGTCCAAACGATTTCGCCTTTATTGATAGGCGATACCTGATGAATCTGAATTCCAACAACTCCAGCCGGATGCGGTCCTGAAAAGATGTTGGTTTCCACATTCTTTATCTGTCCGAGAAATCCTGTATTTCCATCAGGAAGTCCAAGAAAAACTTTTCCGTCGGTTAATTTCGCCAGGGCATTGATTCCTGATTGCAACATTTTCTCCTGACCTTTCAAAATGAAAGAATAATCGGGAGCCAATGGTGCGCTATCGAAACATGATATGAAAATATGCTTTGGCACATCGGCAGGTTTGGCCAGTATTCCGTATGGACGT
>JAUYTA010001038.1 GCA_030695265.1 Bacteroidota bacterium | reverse complement strand
TTCCGGTATAAAATCTCCGAATTGATCTTTTTACTGAACTCTTTTGCTTTACCGATGACTTCAAAAG
The DNA here is from genome assembly GCA_030695265.1 of Bacteroidota bacterium. Lineage (GTDB taxonomy): Bacteria > Bacteroidota > Bacteroidia > Bacteroidales > Prolixibacteraceae > Aquipluma. Next base: position 2,663 of record JAUYTA010001038.1, on the reverse strand, counting down.
CTTCAGGATATAACACCTGAATGGAATCCAATTGTTGCAAAGCCAGCAGCGAATCACCCTTTTCGCAGACACCGATGGCAAGGTTCATCTTCTCCTCTGCCAGTTTCTTATGGCTTGGTCCACACGAAAATAGAAGGGAAAGAAGGAATATCACTATGATAATTTCAAAATATTTCATGTGTTTCACTTTATAACAGTTCATTTGTTCTTCAAAGAAAATGATATTAAACGAACCATGAAAACAAATCAACTAACTTTTTATCTATATTTATCAGTTCAAAATAAAAACCATGATTACGTTAACCCAACTTGAATACATTGTTGCTGTTGATACCTTCCGTCATTTCGGAAGAGCAGCCGAAAATTGTTTTATAACCCAGCCCACGCTCAGCATGCAAATAAAGAAGCTGGAAGAAGATCTGGAAGTGATCATTTTCGATCGAAGTAAGCAGCCGCTAATTCCCACCGATGTTGGCCGGCGCATCATTGATCAGGCGCGGATTGCACTTCAGGAATCACAAAAAATTAACAGTATTATTAAGGATCATAAAAACCTGATTTCAGGCGAATTGAAAATCGGGATTATTCCAACGCTGGCACCCTATCTGTTGCCATTGTTTATTGGCAGTTATAAACGTGCATTCCCAAAGATCAACATTCGGGTTGAAGAACTGACGACTTCGCATATTATAGATCGGCTAAACCGTGATTTACTCGATGTGGGAATTTTGGTTACACCGCTCAACGAAGACAGAATCAATGAAAAGCCACTTTTTTATGAAGGAATGTTGTTGTATGTAAACGATGAGCATCCACTGGCAACAAAAGAATCCATAAAATTGAAAGACATAGCAACTCCGGATATCTGGCTTTTGAGCGACGGACACTGCTTTCGCGATCAGGTGATCAATCTTTGTTCGTTCAAAGGAGCAGCCGACTCTGCGCTGCCTTTTCATTTCGAATCCGGATCGCTTGAAACCATCATGAACATCGTCGATAAAGAAGGTGGAATGACCATTATTCCTGAATTGGCAACAATTGGGATGAGCGAATCACGTTTCGAACATGTCCGTACGTTCACTGATATTAATCCGCTCAGGGAAGTCAGCCTTGTTTATTCACGGCATTTTGCCAAATACAAACTCATCGAATTGCTCTGGAAAGAGATTGTTGCTTCGATGCCCGAAAAACTCCTTCAAAAAAACAGGGGAACAATTGTAGAATGGCGATAATTTATTTTCTCAATGTGCTTGTGAATTCAAAAAACTTAATTTCCTTTGCATCGCCAAAATAAAAAGCCTTCTGCTAAACGAAGTTGAAGGAATTTCGGTAAAAAATCCTGAAATAATTTGGTGACTAATAAAATTGGTTTATTTTTGCAGTCCCAAATCAGGGATATAACAAGTTGGCCCGTTCGTCTAGGGGTTAGGACGCCAGGTTTTCATCCTGGTAGCAGGGGTTCGAATCCCCTACGGGCTACAAATAAATTTTAACAATTTAGAAAATAAAAAGATGGCACATCATAAATCAGCAAAGAAGAGAATCAAACAGGACGAGGTAAAAACTGTGCAGAATAAATACTATGCCAAAACAATGCGTAATGCAGTTAAAAAATTACGTCTTGAAACTGACAAAGAAGTTGCATCAGTAAGCTATCCACAAGTTGTTTCAATGATTGACAGACTTGCAAAAAAGAATATCATTCATGCAAACAAAGCTGCCAACCTGAAATCTTCACTCGCGTTGCACATCAACAAGATCTAAAAAAGATTAATTCTTTCAAAATATAGAAAAAGCCGTCTTGCTACAAGACGGCTTTTTTCGTATGCGTATAATCTAACTATTGCATTTGTATTCGCAATCGTGGCAAAGGCTGATTTCACCTTTCAGCCGTTTTTCAATCAGTTCATCAATCTGGTCACGCAACGGTTCAATGGTAATTTTCTGAACCACCTCATGTGCAAATGCATTCATCAGCATCATCCGGGCATCTTTCTCGCCGATTCCACGCGCCCTCAGGAAAAATAAAGCTTCTTCGTTTATCTGTCCAACTGTTGCGCCGTGGCTGCATTTTACATCGTCAGCATCAATAATAAGCTGTGGTTTGGTTTGCATCCGGGCTTTGTCCGAAAGCAGAATGTTGTTGTTTCGTTGGAAAGCATTGGTTTGCTGGGCATCGCGTGCCACATGAATCCTTCCGGAGAAAGCTCCTGTTGATTCATCGTCGAGCACATTTTTGTAGATCTGATTGCTCAAACAATTTGGCGAAGCATGTTCGATTAAAGTAAAATTATCGACATGCTGTTTTTTATCGGTAAAAGACATGCCGTACATGCTGGCTTCCGAATGCTCGCCGCTAAAAGTTACTTTCAGGTTATTCCTGATTAATCCGCCATGCAAACTTATAGCGCCGGTTATCAGGGTTGAGTTCCTCTGTTGGTTGTAAAACGTGGAATTAATTGTGGCCGATTGGACCACTTTGGAAGAAGATTTCTCGAAAATGACACCTGCGGAACTGGCAACTGCTCCGGTAGTAAAATACGATTCTGAATCGTTTGATTTTGGAGACATTAAACCGGGAACCAAAGTTGAACATAGATTTAATCTTAAAAATGAAGGAAAACGTGATTTGCTTATCCGCGATGTAAAAAGTTCATGCGGTT
>JAUYTA010001029.1 GCA_030695265.1 Bacteroidota bacterium | reverse complement strand
GGTAAAATTCGAAACGGTTTTCTTCGTTACGGAAGCCGTGTCCTTCGTTGTCTTTCACAAGGTATTCAACATCAATTCCACGGCTCTTCAAAGCTGCCACAATTTGATCTGACTCAGCAATATTGACACGCGGATCGTTTGCACCCTGAGCAACAAATAGCGGAGCTTTTATCTTGTCCACCAGAAAAACCGGAGATACTTCAGCTAAAAGTAAACTGTCGGCTTTGGGGTTTCCAACCATTTCATAAAACATAGCACGCAACGGTTCCCAATATGGTGGAATCGTATTCATAAATGTAAACATATTCGAAACACCCACATAGTCAACACCGGCGGCATACAATTCAGGAGTAAGAGTAAGTCCCGCCAAAGTTGCATAACCGCCATAACTTCCGCCATAAATAGCAACCCGTTTCGGGTCGGCAATTCCCTGATCAACCAGCCATTTTACACCATCCGAAATATCGTCCTGCATGGTGCGGCCCCATTGTTTAAACGATGCTTCCCAGAATTCACGTCCAAAACCGGTAGAGCCACGGAAATTCATTTGTAAAACTGCATAACCATTGTTGGTCAGAAACTGCACTTCAGGATTAAAGCCCCAGTAATCGCGTGCCCACGGACCTCCGTGCGGATTAATAACCACGGGAAGGTTTTTCGGATTGTACCCTTTGGGCAATGTCAGGTATCCCGAAATTTTCAGTCCATCGCGCGACTGGTACGATATCGGCTTCATGTCGCACAAATCGTTTTCCTTAAGCCAGGGAGTTAATTCGGCCAGTTTGGTTAATTCTCCTGAAATTTTATCGTACATGTAATAAGCGCCGCGACTTTTATCACTGTATGTGCGAACCATGAATTTATCTTCCGCCTTGTTTTTGCTTCCAATATTTACAAGGTATCCAGGCAATTTCTCCTGAAGTTTTTTCTTCATCGATTCAGCTTCAGCATCAAAAAAGTGTTCTTTTTCCAGATCGGTAGTCCATGAAACTGACAATAGTTTTTTATCTTTTTTGGAATAATCAACACCTTCAATGTCAGCATCCTGCGTTTCAAAAACGATTTCTTTTTCTTTGCCTTCAACCGGATCGAACAAAACCAAGACTGACTTATCGCGACCCAAATTTGAAGAAGCATAAAGCATTTTATTATCGAATGTAAACAGAAAAGGCGAAAGCGATTCTTTAAAGTTGGTTGTCAGCACCGAACGGAATGTATCCTGTTCTGTTTCGCGAAAAAGAATGGTTTGGTTCACGCCATCGGTTGAAAAAGCTACCCGAAGTTTGCCGTCATGATCGGTCATCCAGCCCACAATATTTCCGGGGTTTTCGGCCAGCTGAACCATTTCTCCTGAATTCACATTTAGCCGGAAGGGGTCAAAAACCTGTGGATTTCGCTTGTTCAATCCAACAATTACTTCACCTTCAACATCTTCAAGATCATCAATCAGGTCTGTACGGACTTTTTCAAATACAGTCAGCCCTTTTTGCCCAGTTCCGTCAATGTTAACGCCGTAAAGCTGAAAATTTTCATCTCCGCCGGTATCTTTCAGAAATAAGATACGGTTGTTGCCTTTCCAGAGGTATCCGGCAATATCGCGGGCTGTTTCAGAAGTAATGCGCACAGCCGAATCGGCGCCTACTTTCTGAACGAATACATTTAATCGGGACTCCCATGGAGCCAGGTACGAAAAATACTCACCGTTTGGCGAAAGCCTGAAAGCGGTTTTCTCCGGGTTACGGAAAAAATCTTCTATCGGAATTTGAGGCGCTTTCTCTAAAGCTGGCTTACAGGAAGCAATTCCTAAAAACAAAACAAAAACAATCATTAACCTGTTCATAGTTTGAAATTTTAGTTTATTAATAGCCATTTTAAAACTGATATTGGATGTTTATTTTCAATGCCTTATAAGATAAGCAATTCTGTTCATAATTACATCGGTTTTTAAATTTTAATTTCAGTTTATTAGCTGTTTAATAAAACATCTGAGAAGATAAAAACACATTAATCCAGCGCAATAGTTTGAAAAAATTGGTTTAATTTTAATGAATAAACTTAAAGTGCATACAATAAGTTCAAATACTAATTCCTTTTCATTTTGTCAGTAAAACCAAAAATACCAGTTATGATCGTCACCGGCTTCCTGGGAGCCGGTAAAACAACCTTTATTAATAACGTTTTATTGCAAAACGAAGGGGTTAAAATTGGCCTGATTGAAAATGAGTTTGGCGATACATCTATCGATTCAATGCTAATTACCGACTATAAGCCTGAAAGCATTATTGAATTAAACAATGGCTGCATTTGTTGTACAATTTTCAACGAATTTGCAATGACACTTCAGGAATTGATAAGAAAACACGATCATCTGGAACAATTAATCATTGAAACCACCGGAATTGCCGACCCCGCGCCAATCATCGCACCATTTTATGAGGACGCTGAACTTAACCGCTTGTTTGAGCTGAGCGGAACGATTTGTTTGGTTGATTCTGTTAACTTTTCGGAGCACATTGCAGGTATTGAACAGCAAAAGCAGATCATTCTGAGCGATATGATCGTACTAAACAAAGTGAACGATGTTAATTTAAAAACGCTCGCCAACATCCGAAATAAATTGGCCGCACTCAATAAAACTGCTATGGTAATCGAAACTGATTATTCACGGGTCGAACCTTTACATTTATATCAGTTGCAGCCGGATTTACAGGACGAGTTTATCCGCAAATTACGGAAACCGTTTTTTAGCGAGCCCGAAAATGGTGGATTTCACAGTTTCACCATTCGGTTTGGCGGATTTATAAACGAAACCCGTTTCCGTGATTGGTTTAAATATTTCGCATCGCTGCACCGAAAAGAAGTTTTCAGGATAAAAGGCATGATCAATTTCGAAAACAATCCGCTGATCGGGATTGTGCAATCTGTTGGTGGGATGATATCGGTTTCGGAAGGATCAGTGCATAATCCTTACGCACCACTTGAAAATGTATTGGTTTTTATAGGAAAAGACATCAGCAAATATCAAATTGAAAAAGAAATTCAGGAGTTTTTAGTTCAGAAAGACCAACCAGAAAGGCAAGCTTA
>JAUYTA010001028.1 GCA_030695265.1 Bacteroidota bacterium | reverse complement strand
GGTAAAATTTTAAAGAGCGATGTGAGCATTGCCAAAAATTATTTAGACGAAAATGAAATTGGCAATTTGAATTTATTGGTAAGCGCATATTTAGATTTAGCAGAGTTTCAAGCCCGAAGAAATCAACTGATGAATATGAATGATTGGCTGGAGCGAACAAATAAGTTTTTGGATAGCAATAGTTTGGATATATTACCTAATGCAGGAAATATCTCTCACGAACAAGCAGTTGAAAAAGCAAATCAGGAATATGAGCAGTTTAGAATAGAACAAGACAAAAAATATTTTTCGGATTTGGATAATGAAATTAGAAATATTAGCAAGTAACACCAGCCCCTAACATTTAGCTGAATAGCCGAAATCCCATGCATAAAAAATCCCATTACCCGAAAAGGATAATGGGATTTTGGTCTATTCTCTGGAAATCGCCCGCAATCCGGCAACTGAAAATCGTTCCGAACGTTAGTACACATTAAATCACGCACCATTTTCGATAAACAAAATGTTAGAATTGTTCGAGTTAAATTTTGTACTTTTGAAAAAAAAGATATGCTTACGAAGGAAAAGATAAAAAGGAATAGATACACTTCCAGAACACTTTACCATTGAAGATGTAATTGAAGAACTTATTGTTATTGATAAGATAGAGCAAGGATTGAAAGATGTTGAAGAGGGCAATGTTTATACTACTGAAGAAGTCAAACAAAAGCTCTCAAAATGGTTAAAATAATTTGGTCAAAACGTGCATTAATGGATTTGGAGGATATTGCTGAATACATAGCAAAAGACTCTGTAAAATATGCAAGTATTACAGTTAGTGGAATTATACAAGACGCTGTAAGGTTAAACGAGAATCCATATCAATCCCAATTCAGGATTATTTTACCGCAATTTCCGGCTTCCATAATCTCAAATGCTTCCTGAAAATCGTCAGCTTTAAAGCGATGGGTAATTACGGGCGAAATATTTAATCCGGTTGAAAGCATCATTTCCATCTGGTACCAGGTTTCGTACATTTCACGTCCATAGATACCTTTAAGGGTCAGGCCTTTAAAAATCAATTTGCTCCAGTTTATTTGTGTATTTGAAGGCAGCAAGCCAAGCAGCGAAATTTTGCCTCCGTTGTACATGTTTTCAACCATATCGTTGAATGCTACCGGCGATCCGCTGCATTCCAAACCAATATCGAATCCGCCAACCATTCCAAGCGATTTCATTGCATCTTTAACGCTTTCCACACGGGGATCAATTACTTTGGTCGCGCCCATTTTCATGGCCAGATTCCGGCGGTATTCGCTTAAATCGGTTCCAACAATGTTGCGGGCTCCGGCGAACTTACAAACGGCTGCTGCCATTGAGCCAATTGGTCCGCCAATTCCGGTGATCAGAACGTCTTCACCCAAAAGAGGGAAGGAGAGTGCGGTGTGTGTGGCATTTCCAAGCGGATCCATTACCGACATCAATTCATCTGAAATTCGGTCATCCACTTTCAGTACATTCGATGCCGGTACTGAAATATATTCAGCAAAACCGCCATCCCGGCTTACACCTATGCCTATTGTATGATCACAAATGTGCTGGCGACCGCGGCGGCAATTGCGACAAAATCCGCACGAAATATGACCTTCAACGGTTACACGTTCGCCAATGTAAACACGACTTACTTCCGATCCTTTTTCGACCACGGTGCCCATGTATTCATGGCCAATTACCAAAGGCGTTTTGATGGTATTCTGCGCCCATTCGTCCCATTTGTAAATGTGCAGATCGGTACCGCAAATAGCTGATTTACTAATTTTTATCAACACATCATTGTGACCAACCTTTGGCATCGGCACATCTGTCATCCAAATTCCTTTTTCCGGTTTACTTTTTACAATTGCTTTCATTGTTTCTTTTGAAGGATAAGTGCTGCAATATTAAAGTGTTCAGGAGTTAAAATAAAGAATGAAAATCATGTTTTACTTTTCCGGATACATTGATTTCATTGGATAAACTTCGAGCTTTTCAACAAGTATTTCGCCACCAATATTGAAAAGAAAAATTCCGTCAGCCTTTTTTTCAGTAGAAGTGAATGATGAACTCATTGCAACTTTGCCATCGTTTGCAAATATTTCGAGTGAAGTACGGTCGAGCAGTATTTCAAGTTTAATAATTCCGTCAACTGGTTCAACAATAGCCGATTTTCCCAAACAACTCAAGGTATTTGTCTTTACGTTGTACATGATTTCGGTGCCGTTATTTTTCTTGTCCAAACGAACCACAAATCCAAAACTATCAGCAGTTTTTATCCTGAAACTACCGATGATGTGAAAACAATCTCCTTTTACACTGCTAAGGAGGTTTTTGTTTATTCCCGGAATCAGGTTTTTGTTTTCATAAATATCACCTTTCAAATGCAGAAGTTCAATTTCTTTAACCGGTTTTCGGGTCAGTTTTATTCCTTCAAGGTACTTTTTGAGCGATAATTCGCAGGGAAAAGTCATTTGTCCGTTGAAAGGCATGTCAGGGAATTCAGCGCCTTTCATCCATGCAATCTGAATGGTTCGTCCGTCTGATTCCGGGATGTTGCTCCATGTTTGGGTTGCATAATAGTTTTTACCGAAGTCGCTTTGTAATTTTGGCGTTTCGGAGATGAATTTTTCACCATCAAACAATCCAATTACGTAACTGCCGTCGCCGTCAAAAAGCACCCATTTTTTGTCGTCTGCCCTTCTGTTAACAGGCAATTCAACCAAATCCGGGCATTCGTAAAATCCGACAATATGGTTTTTGTATTCCCAATCTATCAGGTTTTTTGATGTGTAGAACGAAATCCCTTTTTGTTTATCGTCGTTATTTGGGCGCCGGTAAAGAACCATTACATATTGTTTGCCCGGTTCGTGCCACAAAACTTTCGGGTCGCGTGCATCGTCGGTTTCATCGAAAGCGATGATTGGATTTTTTTCGTATTTCAGCCAGGTTCTTCCTTTGTCGTTGCTGTAAGCAAGCCGTTGGCCGCATTTCTGGCTGGTGTAAAACAACAGGATGGTTTTTTCTTCGCCTTTCTGAAGTCCGGTCACATTGTTGTGATCGACCAAACCACTTCCTGAAAATGCAGTGCAGGAATCTTTGTCTTTGGAGTCATTATCAGGAAAAAGGGCAATTGGCAAGTGTTCCCAATTGACCAGGTTGGTGCTCACTGCATGTCCCCAATGCATGTATCCCCATTCGTTTCCCAAAGGGTTGTACTGATAAAAAAGATGGTATTCTCCATCATAATAAACCAGGCCATTCGGATCGTTGTGCCAGTTTTTTTCAGGGGTGAAATGAAACTGGGGTCTGTGCAACTCATCAAATATTTTTGTTGGTTTATCGGCAATTAAAGATAATGACACTAAAAAAAAAGAGAGGATTAAAAAAGGAAACTTCATAGGTTGATTGTTAATACGATAGTAATACTGACAAATATAGATTAAAAATTGTGATATTTGATTGACTTAAAAGATTTGCAAAATGAGGGGAAGATTGGTTTTTATTCTGTTCATTGTATCGGTTTATACTGTTTTTGGGCAGAATTCGTGGAAGAAGGAAGGGATAAAATTACCACATCCAATATGTTATGCTTCAGATGAAATGCATTCATCGTTTCTTGAACCGCCGATGGAATATTACGAACGGTTAAAATCTGCATCAACCCAAAAATCGAACATTGAAGTTACCTACACTGGATTCTCTTTCGAAGCTCAAAAAGCATTCGAACATGCAGTCAGTATCTGGGAAAGTCTGATTTATTCACCGGTTCCAATTCGGGTAAAGGCCAATTGGCAAAGTCTCAGTCAGGGTGTTTTGGCTAGTTGCGGGCCTGCGGATTATTTCAAAAATTTTAATTCAACACAAAAATGGGACGCCTATTACCCAATTGCCCTGGTTGAAAAAATGCTTGGTGAAGAGGTAAATTCTCCGGATCAGTTTGACATTGTTTCTTCTTTTAACAAAGATTTCGCGAATTGGTATTTTGGAATTGATGGTAATACGCCTGTCAATCATTATGATTTTGTTTCAACTGTAATGCATGAACTTGCACACGGGCTTGGATTTTCAGGCTTTTTTTATTCCAGCAGGGGAAGGGGAGGATATGGGACTGACGGTCTTTCAGCTATTTTCGATCAGTTTGTAATTGACAAAAACCAAAATAAATTGGTGAATAAGAGCATTTACACGAATCCATCTATCAAGTTACACGAGGGTTTAACATCGGGCTGGTTGGATTTTAATACCCAACTGGCAGAGACAAAATTGCCACGGCTTTATGCTCCTTCAACCTGGGATGATGGATCAAGTATTTATCATCTTGACGAATTGACTTATGCCGCCAGCGATGTTAATTCACTGATGACCCCTTTTGCCGGAAAGGGCGAGGCAGTTCATAATCCGGGTTCAAATACCCTTGCAATTATGTACGACATGGGCTGGAAGACCCTTTCGGTGAAGCACAAAAAGTTGAAAGACATTGAATTTGTTTCGGGCCCCATTGAATTTAATGCTGAAATTTTGAGCGATTATGACCTGGATTCGTCAAAAGTGT
>JAUYTA010001022.1 GCA_030695265.1 Bacteroidota bacterium | reverse complement strand
GGTAAACAAGTTCGTCTTCATTTGCCTCACCAATAGCGGTAATGCTGATGGTCATTCCGGTGAGCGAGCTGGTAGTATCGCCGCCAATCAGGTCAACGCCATATTTTTCGCAGGCAAGGTGAATTCCTGAATACAATTCTTCAACGGCTTCAATTGAAAACTTGGAGGAAATGGCTATAGAAACTGTGATTTGCCGGGGGGTCGCATTCATCGCAAATACATCCGAAAGATTCACCACCACTGCCTTGTATCCCAGATGTTTAAGCGGAACGTACATCAGGTTAAAATGAATACCTTCGGTTAAAAGGTCGGTTGTAACCACAATTTTTTTGTCAGGGAAACTCAGCACGGCGGCATCGTCGCCAATACCCTTCAATGAACTTGCGTTTTTCAGTTGTATGTTTTCAGTCAACCGGCTTATCAGTCCGAACTCACCGATTTCAGAAAGCTGGGTTTGTTTCTTTGTATCTTTCATCTTAAATTTTAAGACCTGAAGGTATTTATTCGCTTCATAGTTTCGACAAAAATAGCTTTACTTCCTTATCTTTGCAATTTATTTTAAACTGTCAGCAGACAAGTTTGTTTGTAAGTATTGAATAAAGATGCGACAGAAAACAGAGAAATTATGGAAACCCAGGATAAATTATTAAACGACATAACAACGCAGGAATATCAATACGGATTTTTTACCGACATTGAGACTGACGTGATTCCCAAAGGATTGAACGAAGATGTAATCAGGCTGATTTCTTTCAAGAAAAAAGAGCCTGAATTTATGCTTGAATTCCGCTTGAAAGCATACCGCGAATGGCTAAAAATGAAATCACCGGAATGGGCCCATTTGAGGATACCGCCGATTGATTTTCAGGAAACAATTTATTACGCTGCCCCGCGAACCAGTCCAAAATACGAAAGTCTGGACGAAGTTGACCCGGAATTGCTGGAAACATTCAAAAAGCTCGGAATTCCGATTGAAGAACAGAAACATTTGGCCGGAGTGGCGGTTGACGTGGTAATGGACAGTGTTTCGGTAACTACAACTTTCAAGAAAGTATTGGCAGAAAAGGGAATTATTTTCTGTTCGTTCAGCGAAGCATTGATTGAACATCCGGAGCTGGTTCGCAAGTATCTTGGCATGTCGGT